>CAMKZP010000328.1 GCA_946477805.1 uncultured Enterobacter sp. | reverse complement strand
CGTCAGATGTGTATAAGAGACAGTTATATTTCTCTCAGCACTGTTGCTGTCAGAAATACAATCGCAAAAGAGAAAGCGCCCATGATTGCGCCGTTTGCGGCTGTTGATGTGGCTCTGACTCCAGGGAAAGCGACAGGAAGCGCCCAGGGAATACATATCGGTTTGGTTAATGATTATGGGGCAACGGTAACGCATGACTATCCAATTCAATAATAAAAAAACGTGTTTCCGCCTGGCCGTCATCAGCTGTGTCGTCAAGGCGTCACTGTTTTCACATCAGGCTCTGGCTGAAGAATACCGTTTTGACAGCCATCTGCTGGCGGGTTCCGGTTTTGCAGAGGGTGTTGACCTTAACCGGTTCAATGAAAAGCAGGCCATCATTCCAGAAGGCCAGCAGGTCCTCGACATCAGCCTGAACGGTACAAAAATCAAAAGCCAGGTGCCGGTCACTTTCCGCAAGAAAAATATCGCCGATAAAGGTGCGCAGCCTTGTATTGATGCCGATATGGTTAAACTGCTGCAGCTTAAATCCGGCATGCCGGAAGCGGTAAAAGGTAAGTGCGTATTCCTGTCGGATATCACTAGACAAGGCCGCTGGAATGTTCAGCAGTCCACGCTGACGCTCGATTTCCTGATCCCGCAGATTTTGCTTAACCGCATGCCGCGCGATTACATCCCAATTTCTGAATGGGATGCAGGAACTCCGCTGATTTTCATGCGTCACAACACCAGCTTTACCCGTAATCTCATGCGCGATAGCCACTACAACTACCTGTGGAGCATGATCAATGCGGGGGGCAACCTCGGCATGTGGCAGCTACGTCATCAGGCCAACCTGCGCTATATGGAAAGCAGCACCGGTGGCGATCACTACAAATGGAACTCGGTGCGTACCTGGGTACAGCGCCCGCTGCCGACCATTTCCAGTGAACTGATGGTAGGTGATACCTATACCGACAGCGCGATGTTTGGCTCCATGTCCTTCAACGGCGTGAAGCTCGCGACGGACCAGCGCATGTGGGCCCAGGGCCGCCGCGGCTACGCGCCGGAAGTGCGCGGTGTGGCAGCAACCAACGCCCGCGTTCTGATCAGCCAGGCCGGGAACGTCATTTATGAAACGCAGGTTCCGCCTGGCCCGTTCCTGATTGATGATCTGTATAACACCCGCAGCCAGGGCGATCTGAAAGTGCAGATTATCGAAGCCGACGGAAAATCCTCGTTCTTCACCGTCCCCTATGCGGCAGTACCGAACTCCATGCGTCCGGGCAACCTGAGCTATCAGTTCGCCGCCGGTAAGGTCAGGAACTATTACTCCGTTCCAAACGCCTTCGTCGAAGGGGTACTGCAATACGGTGTGAACAACAGCATTACCTCCAACACGGGCGCGCGCTTCGCCAATGACTATCAGGCATTGCTGGTAGGGGGCGTGTATGCGTCCGAACTTGGCGCATTGTCCGTCAATACCACCTGGTCACACGCGCGGGTGGAAAACGATATGACCAAAAGCGGCTGGCGTGCTGAAGCGTCCTACAGCAAAACGTTCGAAACCAATACCAACATCGTGCTGGCGGCCTATCGTTATTCCACCTCGGGCTACCGCGATCTGGAAGACGTGCTGGGTGTCAGGCGTCAGGAAAAGGGCGGCGCGGAGTACTACTCCGACACGCTGAAGCAGCGTAACCGCTTTACGGCCACGCTCAGCCAGAATATGGGTGACTATGGCACGCTGGCACTCAGCGGCAGCAGCACTGACTATTACAACAACCGTTCGCGCATCTCTGAGATGCAGCTCTCTTACAACAACATGTGGAAGAGAATCAGCTACAACGTCAACGTTGGCAGACAGCGCTCCAGCTGGAGCAATAACAACGTGTATAGCGTGAACGATGCTGATTACGATTCCAGCCGTTATCAGAAGTATACCGAGAACGTCATCTCTTTCGGCATCTCCATGCCTCTGGACTGGCGCGACAACCGCTCAACTGTCTCTCTGGATATGACCCGAGACAAAGAGACGACCTCGGCGATGACCACCCTTTCGGGTTCAGCAGGGCAGGAGAGCGATTTCACCTACTCCCTTTATTCCAGCTATGACAAGTACCGCAATATTGAAGAGGGTAAGAGTCATGACATGCGCTGGGGCGCTAACGTGCAGGAACGCACCCGCATGGGGACCCTGCGAGCCTCTTATGCCCGGAGCGATGATTATCATCAGCTCGGTCTGGGCACGGCAGGTACGCTGGCAATCCACGGCGGCGGCGTCACTTACGGTCCTTATGCCAGCGATACTTTTGCGCTGGTTGAAGCCAAAGGTGCCAACGGCGCGCGCGTTAACAATGCTCAGGGTGCAAAAATTGACGCTTTCGGCTACGCCATCGTGCCTTCACTGGCGCCTTACCGCTACAACACCATCAGCCTGGACGGCAACTCGATGAGCCAGGACGTTGAGCTGGAAGGCGGAAACGTGCGCGTGGTGCCGGTGCTCGGCGGCGTACCAAAAGTGGCGTTCAAAACGCTGGGCGGAACGGCGGCCCTGATAATGGCTAACCTGCCTGATGGCACGCCGGTACCGATGGGCGCGGACGTCAAAGACAGCCAGGGCAACAGCGTCGGGATGGCGGGACAAAACGGACAAATTTATGCCCGCCTGCCTGAGGCCTCGGGCACGTTATTTGTCAGCTGGGGTGGCAGCAAAACCTGCCGAATTAACTACCAGCTGCCGTCGAAGAAGGCGGGTGACAACAGCTTCGTGCGCCTGAACGGCATCTGTACACAGTGAGAATAACAATGAAATTACCTTTCACTAACGTAAAAACATGGCTGATCGCGTCGGCCATAATGACCTGCTCTCCATGGGCACAGGCTACCTGCTATAAGGTCACCGGGATTGGTACGTCCAACTCAACCATTCCGCAAGAGCTCGTCACGATGGGGTATACCGCGAAGCCCTGGGGCAAGGTGCTGAACTCGGCCATTTCACCTATCTCCTTCGGGACGATCATTATGGGAACCGGCGCGCAGTCTCTGGCACCCGCTGGCACACAGTTAGCCAGCGCCAGTCTCTCATTTGTTGATAAAGCACTGAGCGAACCCTACAGCGCGAATCAGATTGTATTTAAGTGCGCGGTGAGCGATGCCGCTGCCGGTTTCTATGAGCTGTATGCGCTAAACGGCAGCGTCCAGCTGTATGGCGGAAAGGCCACGACGGACGTGCCAGGCGCTTATGTCACTCCGGCAACGGGCATTGCCTATCGCATAACCAATATGAAAACGGGCCAGTATTACAGCAGCTACTGGCAGCAGAGAGAAATCACCAGCGCGGACTACATCACGGTCGGATCGACTATTTACATTCCGGTGTCGGCCTTCAGCGATGCGTTTTTCGAACTGATTAAGACAGATGACATTACCGGTACGACGGCGCGAAATGTCTTCTCGCAAATGGTCTCTCCTCAGGCATATGTCGTGTTTAAAGGGGGTATTTCAATGGGCTCAGGCCAGACCACCGGGGCGCTAGCCTCCGATCCTTCCCCTCTGGAGACGTCGGCCGTGTGGGGGATGCGCGGCGGCTCGACCACAATCATTCGCGGTAACACCTGCACGCTGGGCGATTTCGACCAGGTTGTGAAAATACCGCCAATTGGTATGGGAGAGCTGCGCAATAACGGCACCAGCACGCAGACCTTTAATGTTGCCATCGACTGTGATGCTGGTGCGGTTTCAGGCACGACCTCAAGCTCAACAAACGCACCGGTGGCCATAGGCTTTTTGGTCACGCAGCCCACAGCCTTATACCAGGCCAGCGCGCTGGGTCTGCAAACCAGCTCAGGCGGAATCAGCCATCTGCTGGATGATAATTACGGCACCAGCGGCGTGGCATCCGGCGTCGGTATTCGCCTGTATTCTTCAGGCGGGCAGGCACTTAACCTGTTATCGAGCAGCACAACCACGGGAACCGGCTCAGCCGCAGGCTGGTATGGGTTCAGTAGTTTGATGAGTGAATCGGGGAGCAATGCTTCCGGCGGAAAATCCTATGCTGGTGTGCTCACGGCATCGCTTGAACAACTTCCGGGAACAAACGCAACGCCAGGATCGGTCAATGCACAAGCACAGATTATTGTCAGCCTTCAGTAACCTGCTGCTGGCCGGCGCATTGAGTTTGTGCGCCGGCACCGCGGGCGCGGTGGTCAACAGCACGCAGAGTCGTCTGGTGTTTAACGAAGACAGCCTGACGGAATCGCTGACGATAGTGAATTCGGTCAGCGCACCGGCGCTGGTGCAACTGTGGACCGACGATAACGACCCGCTGAGCCCGCCGGATAAAATCAGCACGCCGCTGATCGTCGTGCCGCCGCTGTTTAAACTGGCGCCGGGCGAGTCCCGCAATTTGCGGGTGATGCTGCTTTCCCGCGAGGGCTTACCGAAGGACCGCGAGCGCGTGTACTGGCTGAATATTTATCAGATCCCGCCGAATACACAGCTGAAGAGCCCGAATGAACAACAGGTGGTTTTACCTTTGCGTATCCGCCTGAAGGTTTTTGTCCGGCCGTCAGGGCTGAAGGCGCCGGATGAAAACATAGGTGAGAAACTGCGCTTCACGCTGAATGATGCTGGTCCGCAGGCGTCAACCCTGACAGCCGATAACCCAACGCCGTATTACATGACGCTCGGGAGCATCACTCTGGG
>CAMKZP010000327.1 GCA_946477805.1 uncultured Enterobacter sp. | reverse complement strand
TTGTCATTCAGCAGCGTCACGGTCACACCGGCTTGCGCCGCGCCGTTCTCCAGGCTCTGGGTGAAGATGTCCAGACGGTTATGGTAGCGGTGAGCGGACAGGCCGATGTCGCTCAGGGTAAAGAGCGTTGCAGCGTTACTGTAGCTGTAGTGCCCGGCCTGGTTCATCACCGCAATGTAGACGCCGGACTGCTGAAGCGGCTTGATATCCTTCAGCGGCAGGAGCAGTTTTTCACGCGTGTTGCGCGCCGGATTGAGGTCGAAGCGGCCGGTGTAGACCAGTTCCGCCATCTTCAGCAGGTTGTCGGACTCCCAGTTGGTCAGGGCGTTACGGTACTCCCACTGGCTGACAAACGAAGCCAGCGACTCCGGCTTAACGCGGTAGAAGTTCACGTCCACGTTGTTGACGTTGAGCGCCATCACCGGCAGGCCTTCCACCACTTTACCCGGCAGCAGCGAGCCGCGGCTGGCAAACCCTACCGTCGGCTCCACGTCCCGCGTGGTCAGGGCTTTTTCGTAGTCAATGCCAAAGGTCGCTTTGTTCAGGGCCTGCAGGCCACGTTCAACGGTGACGACCAGATTACGGTTTGGCTCCAGATGGCGCAGGCGCAGCTCTTTCAGGTTAGGCGCAAGTTCCCATGCGCCGTCGACCTTGCCGCTTTTCTTATCCACGACGTGCACCGTCTTCGCAAAATCCTGATCGGGATCGAGCGGAACGGAAAACGCGAGCACCAGCGTGGCGGCGCCATCAAGCTGCACTTCGGAGGCGTCCAGCAGGGTCAGCGCTTTGCCCTGGCTCTGGGCGGCCAGTTTCGCCCGCTTTTCAGCGTCGGGTTTTACCGGCGTTTTCTGCTCTGCTGCAGTTGAAGCCGCGGGAGCCGCGGCCTGAGGCTTGTCATCGCCGTTGTCACAGCCGACAAGCGTGAAGGTGGTAAGTAGCGCAAGAGAGAGCGCGGCTAAGCGAAACGGTTTCATCCTTTATCCCTGGCCCGTGGGGCCTGTTGGTCGTCGTCCGGATAAGTATTATCCGCAAGTTTCATTAATACAAAAAGTCCAATTTTTGAAACTGGAATCCGTCACGCAGGCCGATGCAACAGGTTCGCCCCGTGTTGCAACGCCGATCACAGCGCAGAAGGTCACATGTTACCTTTCGCGTCATTTGTTTTTAAAACAAGAAGATAGCTGGATACATTCGCCTGCAGCCTGCTAGTTTTAAGCCTGAGACGCACCCCGAGTGCGCGGTTCAATAAGAGAGAAAGCCATGAAACGAGCCGTGAACGCCCTACAAAATTTCGGAAAATCATTGTACGGACCGGTACTCATCCTACCGATTGTCGGTCTTTTTATCGCCTTCGGGAACGTGCTGGGTAACGGCAACCTGGCCGAGTATTTGCCGTTTCTCGGCCATCCGCTGATCCAGAACATCGGCCAGCTGATCGCTAAATCTGCCGTATCGGTGCTGGTTAACCTGGCGCTGGTGTTCGCCGTCGGCATTCCGATTGGCCTGGCGACGCGGGACAAAGGCTATGCGGCGCTGATCGGTCTGGTGACCTTCGTGGTGTTCATCAACGCCATGAACGTGACGCTGCAGCTGCAGGGCGAGCTGGCCCCGGCAGACCAGATGAAAGCCGCGGGCCAAAGCATGGTGCTGGGCGTGCAGGTGCTGGAGATGGGCGTGTTCGCCGGGATCCTCACCGGGGCGCTCTCCGGGTATCTGTACAACAAATACTCCGGCGTACAGTTTAACGGCGCAATGGCGATTTACTCCGGCCACTGCTTTGTCGCCATCGTTATGCTCCCCGTCTCGATGCTGCTCGGCGTGGTGATGAGCGAGCTCTGGCCGTTTGCGCAGCACGGCATCAGCGCTCTGGCGCTGGCAATAAAAGGGGCCGGGCCAGCTGGCGTGGCGATCTACGGCTTCCTGGAGCGCATTCTGGTGCCTACCGGCCTGCACCATCTGGTTTATACGCCGTTCCTCTATACCGAACTGGGCGGCACGCAGGAGGTTTGCGGCGCAACCTACCAGGGCGCGCGCAATATCTACTTCGCCGAGATGGCCTGCCCGGAGGTGAAGCAGCTCAGCAGCACCGTGGTGTGGGATGCGCGCGGCATCAGCAAAATGTTCGGCCTGCCTGCGGCGGCGCTGGCGATGTATATGACCGCTAAGCCGGAGCGTAAGGCCATTGCGAAAGCGATTCTGATCCCGGCGGCGCTTACCTCGCTGCTGGTGGGCGTAACCGAGCCGATTGAGTTCTCGTTCCTGTTCGTCGCCCCGATGCTGTTCGTGGTGCACGCGGTGCTGACCGGCATCGGCATGATGCTCTTCTCCCTGTTCGGCGTGCACGCCATCGGCGCGAACGGGGTTATCGACTTCATTCTCTACAACCTGCCGCTCGGGACGGAGAAGTCCAACTGGCCGATGTACATCCTGGTTGGGCTTGTCATGTTCGCCCTTTACTTCGCGGTGTTCCGCTTCCTGATCCTGCGCTTCAACATGAAAACTCCCGGCCGTGAAGATGATGATCAGGAGACGCGTCTCTACAGCAAGCAGGAGTATCAGGCGAAGGGCAATAACGACGGGCTGGGAGAGTCCATCGTCGTTGGTCTGGGTGGCCGGGAAAACATTGAGGTGGTGGATAACTGCTACACCCGACTGCGCGTCACGGTGAAGGACGTCACCGTCATCGACGAGCCGCGCCTGAAGGCGACCGGCGCCAAAGGGATTATCAAACAAGGTAACAACGTTCAGGTGGTCTACGGGCTGCACGTCAAAAAAATGCGAGAAGCCGTTGAGACGTTTCTCTGAAAGGAGCTAAAGATGTTTACACCCCCGTTTATTCTCTCCATTGCCGGCGGCGGCAGCACCTATACGCCGGGTATTGTGAAAAGCCTGATGGTGCGCCTGCAGGATTTCCCGCTGGCCGAAATTCGTCTGTACGACATCGACGAGGCGCGGCAGAACACCATTGCGCCGGTGGTGGAGAAAGTGATCCGCGACCACAGTCAGAGCATCACGTTTACCGTGACCAGCGACCCGGAAGTGGCCTTCAGCGGCGCGCATTTCGTCTTCGCCCAGATGCGCGTCGGCCAGTACAAAATGCGCGAGCAGGATGAGAAGATCCCGCTGCGCCACGGCGTGGTCGGCCAGGAGACCTGCGGGCCCGGCGGGCTGGCTTACGGCCTGCGCACGATCCTGCCGATGGTGGAGCTTATCGATCGGGTGGAACGCTACGCCCACGAGAAAGCCTGGATCGTCAACTACTCTAACCCGGCGGCGATCGTCGCGGAGGGCGTGCGTCGCCTGCGTCCAAACGCGCGCGTGCTGAACATCTGCGATATGCCGGTCGCCGCCATGCGCAACATGGGCGCTATTCTCGGCGTGGACCGCCGCCGGCTGGAGGTGGACTACTTTGGCCTGAACCACTTCGGCTGGTTTACCCGCGTTCTGGTGGACGGCGAGGACAGGCTGCCGGAGCTGCGTAAGCATATCGCGAAGTTTGGCCTGCTGACGGAAGATGCGGCAAAAACTGATCCGCAGCACTCGGACCCGTCGTGGGTGAAAACCTGGCGCAACATCAAGCCGATTATGGATAACTTCCCGGAGTACCTGCCGAACCCGTATCTGCAGTACTACCTGATGCCGAACCAGATTGTTGAGCATCAGGATCCGGACTACACCCGCGCCAACGAAGTGATGAACGGGCGTGAGAAAAAGCTGTTTGCCGCCGCGGAAGAGTATCGGCGCAGCGGGATTTTACCGGATGCCTTCCACGTGGGCGTCCACGGGGAGTTTATCGTCGACGTTGCCTGCTCGCTGGCGTTCAATCTTCGCCAGCGCCACCTGGTGATGGTGGAAAACCGCGGGGCGATTACCAACCTGCCGTACGATGCGGTGGTGGAAGTGCCGGCCTATATCACCTCCGAAGGGCCAGAGCCCGTTCGCGTGGGCCAGGTGCCGCTTTTCCACCAGACGCTGTTGCAACAGCAGCTGGCCTCTGAACAGCTGCTGGTTGAGGCAACCATTGAGGGCAGCTATGAGAAAGCGCTGCAGGCCTTCACCCTCAACCGCACCGTGCCGACCATGGAGCACGCGAAAGCCATTCTGGACGAGATGATTGACGCCAATCGTGACTACTGGCCAGCGCTGCAAAAAGCCTGGCAGGACGGCGAAGCGGTGAAAAAATAAGGGGTTGCTCGCGAGTTGAACGTGGTTTGCTTGTCGGTGTCAGAAAAAACACCGACAATCCTTTTTTACGGAAAAGAACGGAGGCACCCCATGTCTACCTCATATTTTGTCGCCGCCGACTGGCTGATTGAGCACGGTGACGACCCTGAAGTTCAGATCATTGACGCGCGAATGGCCCCTCCGGGGCAGGAGCATCGCGACGTTGCGGGTGAATATCGCGCCGGACACCTGCCGGGCGCGGTATTTTTTGATATTGAAGCCCTTTCCGATCGCACCTCTCCCCTGCCGCACATGCTGCCGCGCCCGGAAGCGTTTTCCGTGGCGATGCGCGAGCTTGGCGTGAGCCAGGACAAACACCTTGTTGTTTATGATGAAGGTAATCTCTTCTCCGCGCCGCGCGCGTGGTGGATGCTGAAAAACTTTGGCGTGGAAAAAGTCTCCATTCTGGCAGGCGGTCTCGCGGGCTGGACGCGCGATGAGCTGCCGCTCCAGCAGGGCGACGTAACGCTGCCGGAAGGCGAATTCGACGCCACCTTTGACGCGGATATCGTC
>CAMKZP010000326.1 GCA_946477805.1 uncultured Enterobacter sp. | reverse complement strand
AACCAGTAGATCACACTTCATCGTGCCTTTCATTTTTCTGGGGATACCTCAGCCCCGGAGGGGAGAGGGTAAAATGACGGCTCCGTGCGGTAGAGGGTGAGCGGGAAGAGTTATTGCTTCCCAGCCCACACCACCATCACCTTATCGCCCTTGTGCTCGCGCACAAAGCCGTAGCCCTCTTTCAGCGACAGCGTGGTTTGCTTGCCCTCACCAACCGACGGATGGCGGGCGCGGAACTGCCCCAGCACCTGCCAGTGGGCGACGGTTGAAGCCTGTTTGCCCGTGACGTCCTGCCAGTTCATATCCGAACGGGTGCCCTGCAGTGGGTCAGAGCCCGTTGGGCCGAACGGCCGCTCGGATTCATCTCCGTAGTAAATCTGTACGCTGCCCGGCGCCAGCAGGAGCAGCTCGGCGGCGCGCTGGCCCCCTTCCCGGAACAGGCGCGTGTCGTGCGATGAGAGATAGCTCAGGACGTTGAAACTTTGCAGTTTCTCCGCCATCTGCTGCCAGGTCAGGTCAATATCGGCCAGGCAATCCACCGCTTTCGCTGCCTGCTCCTGATAATCAAAGTTAATCATCGCATCGAAGCCGTGACGGTAGTAATCGCTTTGCATCACCCCGTGGCCCCAGGCTTCCCCGGTCATCCAGAACGGCGCGTTGTCGAGCTTTTTGTCCGGGTTGGCGGCTTTCCACGCGGCCAGCGCCTCGCTTGCCCGATCCTTCAGCTGCTGCCACGCGTCGAGTTCAACGTGTTTGGCGGTATCGACCCGAAAGCCGTCGATACCGTAGTCGCGCACCCACTGGCTGAGCCAGTGGATCAGGTAGTCCCGGGGTGTGAAGTTGGCTATCGCTTTTGCGTTCGTGTCGGGCTTGTGCTGATAAAAGTTCGGCAGCCCGGAAGGCGTCGTGGGATCCGTTTTCAGGTCCGGCAGGAACGCCAGCGACAGGGTTAAATCATCGAAGCCGGGGTTGTCGTAATCCCCGATATCGGTGCGGATCCACTTTTTGCCCCACCATTTCTCCCACGCCGCTTTGTCGCTGAAGTTGATGTAGTCGTTAAAGCTGTGCCAGCTTTGACCTGCGCCCGGCTTCCAGTCCGTCCAGCGCTCGCCCAGCGTCTTTTTCAGCTCGTCGCCCTGCAGGTACAAGGCACCAAACTGGTACTCCTGCATGTCCGCAAGGGTCGCATAGCCCACGTGGTTCATGACGATATCAAACAGAACGCGGATCCCGCGCCGGTGCGCTTCGTCAACAAGCTGGCGCAAGTCCTCTTCGGTGCCCATGTTGGCATCAAGCTTCGTCCAGTCCTGCGTGTAGTAGCCGTGATAGGCGTAGTGAGGGAAATCCCCTTTGGTTCCGCCGCCCACCCAGCCGTGGATCTGCTCCAGCGGGGAGCTTATCCACAGCGCGTTCACGCCCAGCTGCTGAAGATAATCGAGCTTGCTGGTTAGCCCCTTAAGATCGCCGCCGTGGAAGGTGCCGATCTCCTGCATGCCGTCTTTATGGCGACCATAGCCGTTGTCGTTGGCAGGGTCACCGTTCACAAAGCGGTCGGTCAGCACAAAATAGACGGTGGCGTTTTGCCAGCTAAACGGCGCGGACCTGTCGGTTTCCGCGCGCTCAAGCAGCATCAGGCCGTTGCTGTTGGTGTCAGGCTGTAGGGTGATTTTGCCGTTCTGCACCGTCTCGGTCAGTTTACTGTAAAAATCACGTACCACCGTGCCCTCAGGGAACGTGCCGCTGACGTCCAGCGTCAAGGGCCTTCCGTCCCACTTCGGACACTGTCGAGCGGCCTGTGCGACGGGGTGTTCCGCCGCGCTCTGAATGGTCAGCATCAGGGTCGGGGTGCCGGAGCGGGTATCAATGCGCATCTGGTATTCACCGTCCCGGAACAGACGCCACTGCGGCGGTGTACCGTCACACTTTTTAAGCGACAGCATCTCGTTGAGTTTTATCGCATCGGTTGGCTGCCAGCACGTGTTGTCAAAACTCAGCGTCAGAGGGCGGGTACCCTTCGCAAGCTTTGCCTGGCTGGTAAACACGCCGGTTCCTTCCGCGCTAAATGCGCCAAAACCCGGTGACGACCAGTCGGCGTGCGCCAGTGCGGGTAACATCAGAAAAGCTAATGCAGTGCGTTTCATTCCATTTTCCTGTCGCGGCATTTTTGACCAGTTTGCCACCGGGCGATAAGGAAAAACTCCTCCCCCGGCGCGTTCTGCCAGGAGGATACGAAGGGGTGAGTGATCTCGCGCAAAATGAGTGAGTTATCTGCGATATCGCACACAATTTATGGCAAATGATGTTTTAATGAGCAGCTTTTAAGTGACATGGTTTCGGAATTGGACTATTTCTATACGTGCTCTGGAAGACTATTTTTGGTATGATTTGAGATTCCGCTCTCAAATTTGTGAAAAAAATAAGGTGTTGGAATGCATATATCCGACCAGGAGACCTAATGATATCGACTCCCATTCGACGATATGGGGCCGCGATACTCATGTTACTCACCACGGCATTTTCGGGTGAGGTGCTTGCGAAGACGCACACGGATACAACGAGTAAGAAAGCCCACGTAATAAAGACGACAAGTAGTAATAAGGTTAGCAGTAAACAAGAGTATTCTCGCAATAGTGCAAAGAGTCGTTCACTTCCTGATTTGCGAAAATACCCTTCCGGGACACCAAGGAAAAAAGCGTTTCTCCGGACGGTAATGCCTTATATTACAAGTCAAAATTCTGCGATTACTGCGGATCGTAACTGGCTGATCTCAAAACAGTACGATAGCCGCTGGTCGCCGTCCGAGCGCTCGCGCCTGAAAGATATTACCAAACGCTATAAAGTGAAGTGGAGCGGGAACACGCGTCGCGTGCCGTGGAACTCACTGTTAGAGCGTGTGGATATCATTCCTGGCAGCATGGTCGCAACGATGGCTGCAGCCGAAAGCGGCTGGGGTACCTCGAAGCTTGCTCGTAACAACAACAACCTGTTTGGCATGAAATGCGCCAAAGGCCGTTGTTCCAACGCGCCGGGCAAAGTGAAGGGCTATTCACAGTTTGAGTCGGTTAAAGACTCCGTGAATGCTTACGTGGTGAACCTGAACACCCATCCGGCCTACTCCTCGTTCCGTAAGTCACGCGCCCAGCTGCGTAAAGCGGATCAGGAAGTCACTGCGAGCACCATGATCCACAAGCTGAAAGGGTATTCCACTCAGGGACAACGCTATAACAATTATCTGTTTGCGATGTACCAGGATAACCAGCGCTTAATTGCAGCACACATGTAATGCACCTAAACGCCTTCCATCGGAAGGCGTTTTGTTTTCTTAAATCAGCACTTCGCTGTAACGCTCCCGATACTCTTTCGGCGTGGTGTCATACTCCTTTCTGAATACCGAATAAAAATACTGCAGCGACGGGTAGCCGCACATCTGGGAAATTTCGTTGATGGACAGCGAGGTTGAGATCAGCAAGCTGCGCGCTTTCTCCAGCTTTTCCGCGTGGATCACCGCGTGGATAGTTTCACCCACTTCCTCCTTAAAGCGTTTTTCCAGGTTCGAGCGAGAAATGCCCACGGAATCCAGCACCTGATCGACCTTTATGCCTTTACAGGCGTGGTTGCGAATATAGTGCATGGCCTGAATGACGGCCGGATCGTTTAAGGAGCGATAGTCGGTCGAGCGACGCTCCACCACGCGAACAGGGGGGACCAGCAGACGCTGAAGCGCCAGGGATTCGTTATCCAGCAGCCGATGAAGCAGCTTCGCGGCCTGGTAGCCCATCTGGCGGGTTCCCTGCGCCACGGAAGAGAGCGCGACGCGCGACAGGTAGCGCGTTAGCTCTTCGTTATCAATGCCAATCACGCACAGCTTTTCAGGCACCGGGATATGTAAATGTTCGCAGACCTGCAGCACGTGGCGGGCGCGGGCGTCCGTGACGGCAATAATTCCGGTCTGCGGCGGCAGCGTTTGCAGCCAGTCTGCGAGGCGATTTTGCGCGTGCTGCCAGTTTTCAGGGGCCGTTTCCAGCCCCTGATAAACCACCCCGCGGTACTTCTCCTGCGCCACCAGCTGGCAGAACGCGTGCTCGCGCTCTGCCGCCCAGCGCTTGCCGCTGGTGCCGGGAAGCCCGTAAAAGGCGAAGCGGTGCACGCCTTTCTCTTTCAAATGGAGAAAGGCCGCCTCGACCAGGGCATGGTTATCGGTAGCGATGTAATGGACCGGCGGATAGTTTTCGGGCGAGTGATAGGAGCCGCCGACGCCCACGATGGGAACGTCGACGTCGGTAAGCAGCTGCTCAATGACCGGATCGTCATAATCGGCAATGACGCCGTCGCCCAGCCAGTCCTTGATGTTCTCCAGACGAGTGCGGAAATCTTCTTCGATGAAGATGTCCCACTCCGATTGCGACGCCTGCAAATATTCACCAACCCCCTCAACCACCTGACGGTCGTAGGCTTTGTTGGCATTGAATAACAACGTAATGCGGTGACGCTTCTCAAACATGGCTCACTTTCCCAAATAGGTAACGATACTGTTCTCAGGCTCGTCGCTTGGTGGCTGAGTCCATCCAGACTGCCAGCAGCAGGATGGCTCCCTTCACGATATACTGCCAAAACGTCGGGACGTCCATCATACTCATCCCGTTATCCAGCGAAGCCATGATAAATGCCCCCATCACCGCGCCCGCCACGCTGCCGACACCGCCTGCGAGGCTGGTACCGCCGATGACGCAGGCGGCGATGGCATCCAGCTCT
>CAMKZP010000325.1 GCA_946477805.1 uncultured Enterobacter sp. | reverse complement strand
TCGACTAGTCGTCGGCAGCGTCAGATGTGTATAAGAGACAGATATTAATCTTTGACGTTCTTTTCGTTTTAATGCTTGAGCAGGCTGTTTGTCTGGATACGGACTTAATTGAATCATTCATTGAACCTTTTCTAAATGAAACTGCATAATTCTCTGCGCAATTAACATTGCCAAATGATTTGATGGACAAACTTGCTTACGTCCCTGAGGAGGGATGACCCAATGCAAACATGGAAAAAGAAACTGGTTGTATCTCAACTTGCATTAGCCTGTACTTTGGCTATCGCTTCTCAGGCCAATGCGAAGGATATTTCCGGCACGACATATAATACTTTTGGATATGATAATACAGCATCTACTCCCTGGTATTATGGATACGCCGACTGGGGTTACACCGATGCAACCCACGATGGTGATATTTATCCGGTGATTAACAAATCCACGGTTAATGGTGTTATTTCAACCTACTATCTGGATGACGGCGTCAACGGCCGGGCGAACGCGCTGAGCATTTCGAACAGCACGATCAACGGCATGATCACCTCTGAATGTATGACCACCACCTGTGCCGATGGCATGGATACGGACGGCACTGCTCATACCCAGTATGACCGCTTCAGCCTCACCGTAGATAACAGCACCATCAACGATACCTACGAGCATTATGCGTATGACGTTGTGAACGGCGATACCTCGCAAACGCACTATCTTGACACCTATGGCCTGGGTAATGCGATTACGCTGGACGTGGAGTCAGATATTGTTATCCAGAATAACTCCCACATTGCGGGTATTACCCTGATGCAGGGTTATCAGGAGCTGGATAACACCCCGTACGACAGCGTTGAAGGCGTGGCCAACAGCAGCAACGTGTTCACGGATACGCTGGTGGTGAAAGATTCGGTGCTGACCTCTGGCGCCTACAGCGATCTGGGGACCAGCGGTTTCTACGGTCAAACCGCGAAGCCGAGCGACTACGGCGAAACGAACGCTACCGCGGCGGATGATGCGGCGCTGATCGTTGCGGCAAGCGCCTCTGACAACGCGATGCAGACCACCGCCACGTTTGATCACTCTACCGTCACCGGCGATATCCTTTTCTCAAGCACCTTTGACAACAACTTCTACGAGAACGGCGATCCGGCAACGGACACCACCGATGACGGCGTGTACAACCCCACCACCAACGGCTGGGATGGCACCGATACGCTGGATGTCACTCTGACCAACGGCAGCAAGTGGGTTGGGGCAGCGCAGTCCAGCGTTGAAGCCATCGGAACCGCGCAGATGTATGGCCAGGGCTACAGCAACGTCGACTGGCGCGCGCTGGCACCTAACAGCATCTGGCCAGACTCCACCTTCGACAGCAACGGTCACGTGGCGGGCGAAGAGGTGTACCAGAGCGGCCTGTTCAACGTGACGCTGGATAACGGCTCCGAGTGGGATACCCGCAAGCTATCCAATATCGACATCCTGACGGTGAAGAATCAGTCGCAGGTGAATGTTGAAAACTCGGGTCTGCTGGCAGACTCCATCACTCTGACCGGATCATCCTCGCTGAATATCGGCGACAGCGGCGGCGTCGCCACCGATAGCCTTTATCTGGACAGCTATAGCCGTGCGGCGTTGACCGAAGAAACAGCGGAACTGTATGCCAACACTATCACCGTTGATCGCGGTGCAGAGCTGGCGCTGGGCCTGGGTCAGGTGGATACGCACAATATGGTACTGACCGATGGCGGCGTTCTGAACGTTGCCAGCCGCGATTACGTGCTGAACAGCGACCTGAACAACGCGCGCTATGTCACCAACGATAAGAGCAAGGCTGACTACGACTACGGCGTGGTTGCCCTGAACTCTGACGGTCATCTTTCAGTAAACGGTGATGTTGCCGGTAACTACAAGGTGCGCATCGACGATGCGACCGGTGCGGGCTCCATTGCTGATTACAAAAACAAAGAGATCGTTCGCGTTTACGACAATAACGCGGATACCGCCGCCAGCTTTACTGCCGCGAACAAAGCCGATTTAGGTGCCTATACCTATCAGGCACAGCAGAAAGGCGACACGGTTGTTCTCCAGCAGCAAGAGCTGACCGACTACGCCAACATGGCGCTGAGCATCCCTTCTGCGAACACCAACATCTGGAATCTGCAGCAGGATACCGTCGGCACGCGTCTGACCAACAGCCGTCACGGCCTGGCGGATAACGGCGGTGCGTGGGTAAGCTACTTCGGGGGCAACTTTGACGCTGATAACGGCAGCGTAAGCTACGATCAGGACGTCAGCGGCATTATGGTCGGTCTGGATACGCAGATTGAAGGTAACAACGCGAAGTGGATCGTTGGTGGTGCTGCAGGCTTCGCGAAAGGCGACATCAGCGATCGCACGGGTCAGGTCGATCAGGACAGCCAGACCGCGATGATCTACGCCTCGGCGAAGTTCATGAACGATCTGTTCCTCGACAGCTCACTGAGCTACACCCGTTTCGACAGCGATCTCTCCGCTACCATGAGCAACGGCCAGTACGTAGACGGTAACACAACGACCGATGCGGTTGGCTTCGGTATGAAGCTGGGCTATGACTGGAAACCAAACCTGTCTGGCTATGTTACCCCTTACGCGGCGGTATCCGGTCTGTTCCAGTCGGGTGATGACTACCAGCTGAGCAACGACATGCGTATCGACGGTCAGTCTTACGACAGCCTGCGCTATGAGCTGGGAGTGGATGCGGGTTATACCTTCAACTACGGCGGCGAGCAGGCGCTGACGCCATACTTCAAGCTGGCTTACGTGTATGACGATGCCGATAACAGTGCCGACATCAACGATGACAGCATTGATAATGGTATGGAAGGCTCTGCGGTTCGCGTGGGTCTGGGCACACAGTTCAGCTTCACCAAAAACTTCAGTGCCTACACTGATGCAACCTATCTCGGCGGCGGCGACGTTGACCAGAACTGGGGTGCAAATCTGGGTGTGAAATATAACTGGTAAAATATAGAAGCGGGGGGATTATTCCCCCCGCTTTTTTATATAACGTAAACATAATATAGAACCGACAGATACAGATGACTTGAGGTCTGCATGAGCGTTGATGCGAAACCGCTTTCTGAATTAAGCCGGCTCGTACAGTGTCTGGAAGTTGCCAGCACCCCATTTAAGGCCACGCCGCAAAAAATAATCGTTCTGGATGATAAAGGTGATGAGCCTCAAACCTATGTGATTCAAACCGGTATTATTTCTATCCATCGTAAGTCAGACGATCTTCTTATGGGTATTGCCAAAGCCCCTTTTATTTATGGTCTGGCTGCATGGATGAATGATACTCATCAGGAATATGAGATGGTCGCACATACGCCCTGTAGCGGCTTTTATCTACCCGCCTCCGTCTCACGACAACGCATTCAGCAGGAGTCACTCTGGCAAGATGCCTTTTGCTGGCTGTCTTGGATAAACCATATTCTGGGTAAGCGCGATATGCAGCTGGTTGGAAATAATTCCTACAGCCAGATCCGTGCAATGCTGCTCAATATGGCCGAGTGGGACGATACGCTGCGGGCAAAAATTGGTGTGATGAATCATATTCAGCGAAGCACGCGTATTTCGCGTTCGGTGGTGGCTGAAGTTCTGGCCGCGTTGCGACAGGGAAATTACATCAATATGAGCCGGGGCAAACTGGTCAGTATCAACCGTTTGCCCACGGACTATTAAGGCTAATTAGATGCGGTCAGCACTTCGGCTTTGTTAGCGCTCAGCTCGGCGACTAAGTTATTAATGCCGTCGCTCATATTGATAAAGCGCGTGTTTGGTGAACGGGTAACGACCACAAACGCACCTACGTTCGACTGCGGGATCATCGCCATATAGGTAATGAATCCGCCGCCGCCGCCGGTTTTCTGAATAATACCCGGACGGCCATTTTTCGGTGCCATATAGACCCAGCCCATGCCGAGGGCATCGGCTTTACCCGGTACATCCATTCCGATGACGCGGTGCAGCTGCGCGCGCTGGTAAATCAGCGTTTGCATGCGGTCAGCCTGGCTGCTGCGCGCATAAAAATCGGAGGAGAGGAACTGCTGCATCCAGCGCATCATGTCGCCTGGCGTGGAATAAACTCCGCCACTGCCGACAGCTGCCAGGGTGTTATTACACGGGCTGGCCCCTTTCTCTGCCACCATCAGGCGGCCGCACTGGTCCGGAGACGGTGTAAAGGTGGTGTCCTTCATGCCCAGCGGACGAGCGATCTGCTCTTCAAACAGTTTTGCATAAGGTTTACCCGCTGCTGTTGCTAACGCATCGGCCAGCAGGTCAAACGCCAGATTCGAATAGGAAGCCTGAGAGCCCGGTGAGGTTTTAAGCGTCGCGGTGCTGAGGTAATTCCAGCGCTGTTCGCGCGTCGGCCAGACAAACACGGGGCGATGCGCCGCACCGCCGGGCTGTTCGCGCGGCAGGGCGCTGGTATGCGTCGCCAGGTTTACCAGCCGGATCGGCGTACCCTGATACGTAGGCACACGTGCGCCAGGAGGCGCGTATTTACTGAGCGGATCGTCGAGCTTCACCACGCCCTGGTCGAGCAGCTTCACCAGCATTTCGCTGGTCATCAGCTTGGTAATAGAGGCTATGCGGATAACTGAATCCAGCTGAGGGTGAATGTTATTTCCCGGTCGCGTTTCGCCAAAGCTGCGAAACACCCGCTGGTTACCGTCGATCACCACCAGCGCCATTCCCGTTGCGCCGCTGCCGTAATAGATCAGGTTTGCAT
>CAMKZP010000324.1 GCA_946477805.1 uncultured Enterobacter sp. | reverse complement strand
TAGGGTTGAACGGGTTCACCGCTTCGGTCAGCTGCGCGTGGTGCAAGGATTCACGGTTGGTCCACAGCGTGGTAGTGATGGACGTCCCGATGGAGCCCGCCAGCGTTCGGGTAAAGTTCGACAGGCTCGATGCCGCCGCCATGCGCTCAGGCGGCAGGCCCGACAGGGTGATGGTCGTCAGCGGCATAAAGAAGCACGCCACGGCGAAGCCCTGAATAAACTGCGGCCACGCGGAGGCGCCAAAGTCCATTCCCGGTTCGAACGTGTACGCGCGCCAGTAGAAGCACACGGCGTACATGATGAAGCTGAACGTCACCAGCCTGCGCATGTCGAGCTTGTGGGCGAAGCGGCCGATAATCGGCGACAGCAGGACCGGAATCAGCCCTACCGGCGCAGAGGCCAGGCCTGCCCAGGTCGCGGTGTAGCCGTATACCTCCTGCAATAGCTGCGGCAGCAGAACGATCGCGCCGAAGTAGAGCATGTAGGCAAGGCTAATGCACAGGCAGCCTATGGTGAAGTTTCGCGACTTAAACAGCGAGAGGTCGACAATCGGGTTATCGTCCGTCAGCTCCCACACGATCAGGAAGCTAATGGCGACCACGGCGACCACCGTCAGGACGATGATTTCCGACGAGGCGAACCAGTCGAGCTCTTTACCCCGGTCGAGCATAATCTGCAGGCTACCAATGCCCACAACCAGCAGCGCCAGCCCCACGCCGTCAATTCGCCGCTGTTCGGTACGCGTTTCGCGACCGCGCAGCGACTGCAGCGTCATCAGCACCACCAGCGCGCCAATCGGCACGTTGATGAAGAAGATCCAGCCCCAGTGATAGTTATCGCTGATATACCCGCCGAGAATCGGCCCGCAAATCGGCGCGACAATGACGGTCATTGACCACAGCGCCAGCGCGATAGAGCGTTTGGCGGGCGGGTAGTTGTTCAGGAGCAAGCTCTGCGACAGGGGGATCAGCGGCCCGGCAACAATCCCCTGAATGACGCGGAAGAAAATCAGCATCGTCAGGCTGTTGGACATGCCGCACGCCCAGGAGGCGATAACGAACAGGATCGTTGACCACAGGAACAGCTTCACCTCACCGACGCGCTTCGCCAGCCAGCCGGTGATCGGAATGGAGATGGCGTTTGCCACCCCAAACGAGGTAATGACCCAGGTCCCCTGGCTCAATGACGAGCCCAGGTTCCCGGCGATGGTTGGGATCGCCACGTTTGCGATGGTGGAGTCCAGCACCTGCATGAATGTCGCCAGGGAAAGCGCAATGGTCATGATGACCAGCTGCGCGCCCTCCAGCGGTTTTTGCGGCTTTTGCTGTTGCATAACGCTCACCTTCGGATTAACCGGCGTTTGCCTTCACGATGTCATCGATCAGCTTGTTGACCGGATCGAGGCTAATTTCACGGGCGTTACTTTCATAGGCCGGGCTGCTGCGAACCTGGCTTGCCAGGATCTGGCCGTCGCGGTTGGCGGTATCCACCGTCACCAGCGTGGAAAGGCCGATACGCAGCGGATGGTCCGCCAGCTGTTTTTCATCAAGCTCAAT
This sequence comes from uncultured Enterobacter sp., assembly GCA_946477805.1. Lineage (GTDB taxonomy): Bacteria > Pseudomonadota > Gammaproteobacteria > Enterobacterales > Enterobacteriaceae > Enterobacter. The sequence goes on along the minus strand of CAMKZP010000324.1, from coordinate 3,217 downwards.
ACGCACGGGCAGACGCTGAACCACTTTGATCCAGTTGCCGGTGGCGTTCTGCGCGGGCAGCAGGCTGAACGCGCTGCCGGTCCCCATGTCCAGGCCGACCACTTTACCGGTGTACTTCACGTCATCACCGTAGATGTCGCTGACCACGGTCGCGGTCTGGCCGATGCGCATATGCGCCAGCTGCGTCTCTTTGAAGTTGGCATCCACCCACAGGTTGTTTGCCGGGACCACCGCCATCAGCGGCGTGGTGGTGCCAATCTGCGCGCCGGGCTGTACGGAACGACGCGAGACGTAGCCGGTCATCGGGCTGACGATTTTGGTACGCTGCAGGGCAAGCCATGCGTTACGCACTTCGGTCGCGGCCTGCTTAACGGCGGGCTGGTTTTCCAGGCTGGTGCCCAGCACCATCGCCTGGTTAGCGTTGTACTGTTGGACAGCCACGTCCAGCTGCGCCTGCGCGCTGGCAACCGCATCGCGGGCGTGCTGCAGCTCTTCACGGCCAATCAGGTTGGCGGTGCCGAGAGGTACGCGGCGATTGAGGTCGCTCTGCGCCTGCGCCAGCGCGGTTTTTTGCACGTCGATGCTGGCCTGAAGCTGTTTGCTGTTGATCATCAGCTGGCGGGTCTGACGCACGCTGGATGCCAGCTCCGTCCAGACTTTCGTCACGCTGCCCGACACCTGCGCCATAATTTGTACCTGGTTTCCCGCCACGTACGCGTCGTCCGTCTCTTCGACATGACGCAGTACTAAAAACCAATAGATCCCATATGCCACGGCAATAATAATAAAGAGCAAGGTCAGGATAAGAAGGGCGCTCTTGCGTTTGCCTTTCTTATTGACCGGTTGCTGCGGGGTTGTGTTCTCCGCATTTACGCTCATTGTTGTTCTCCACGATCTTTTTATTTTCACATCGGCTGAGCCGAGCTGTTGTCAGAAAGGCCAGCAGTGTGACGTGCTGGCCTGTCGGTTTTCTTTTTTAAGTCTGGATTGTCGAGCGTGTCTTCGCGTTAGCGCAGCGCCTCAAGAACGGCACCGTCTTCATCCATCTGATCCAGACGGGTAAGCAGCTTGCGAGTGATGTGCTCAAGCTGGTCGCGCTCGGCAGTGCTGAGGACAGACCAGAGTTGATGTAAACAGTTGTGCTGAGGTGGCAGCACCTCACGCAGGAATTCGTGACCTTTATCGGTCAGCTGCAGATGCAGGCAACGGCGATCGTTGTCGCTTTCACGGCGCTCAATCCAGCCGCGCTTTTCCAGCTCATCGGCGATGCGGGTGGCGTTGGTTCGGGATGAACCCAGCGCGCAGCTCAGCTCAGACGGCTGAATGCTGTGGTTTTCCTGAGACTCCAGCGTAATTAACGCCATAAACAACGTCTCGTTAATCCCTTGAGCTTTCAGCATTTTATTACGATTATCCAGCAGCTTACCCTGCATGTGCATGCACAGACGGGTCAGCAGGATCTCCTGGTAAGGGAACTCCTCATGACGACTGGCGCGGAATTTAAGCATTTGTTCAATGGGCGTAAACGAACTATCCATTTGGGCATAACCTCATTAATTACAGCCGATATAGTAACGACAGTGACAAATAATGTAAATGAATTATTTGTGCGGTTATATCCGCCAAACGTATGTCACCATCATAAAGCGCCGGGTAAGTCCGTGACCCGGTAAGCACAGAAAGCGTAGGGTGTGAACCCGAAGAAGAGAGGATGTGAGGGCAGGGGTCTGAACTATTCATGCCGGTAGTAAATATGTCACCCACATTAAAATTTCTGGGATAAATGATTGTGTTTACATTAACAGATGCAGGGCCCCTTTACACCCTAAGAGGCCCAAAGCAATGTAAAACTTAGTGAATCGCTTCCTGACGATGATACCCGCGCCACCATACAAGCAGGTTCAGCGCGGCGACGATTGCCCCAATCGAACAGACGCCTGCCCAGCCCGCGTGCTGCCATGCCGACGCCGAGATTAATGAACCCGCCGCCCCGCCGATGAAGTAGCAGGTCATGTAACCGGCGGTCAGGCGGTTACGCGCCTCCGGCTTCACGCGGTAGATAACCGTCTGGTTGGTAATGTGCACGCCCTGAACGGTGAGGTCGAGCACCAGAATGCCGACGATCAGCGCCAGCACCGAGACATGCCCGTACCAGATAGCCGCCCAGGAGAGCAGGAGTAATACCAGCCCGGCCGAGGTCGTCATGTGAGATTTGCCTTTATCGGCCAGCCCGCCCGCCGGACGCGCCCCCAGCGCACCGGCGGCACCCGCCAGGCCAAACAGGCCGATCGCTCCTTCGGAATAGTTAAACGGCGGCGAGGCGAGCAGAAAGGCCATCGACGTCCAGAGGATGCTGAAGTTGGCGAAGGTGAAGCAGCCGAGCAGCGCGCGGGTGCGCAGCAGCTTGTCCTGCGTGAAGAGGCTGAAAACGGAGGCCAGAAGCTGCGGGTAGTTCAGGCTGTTTTCCGGCTTCACTTTTGGCAGCCCGCGCCACAGGGCCAGGGCCATCACCACCATCAGCACGCTTGCCACCCAGTAAACGGTGCGCCAGCCGCCCAGGCTTGCCAGCAGCCCGGCGACGGTTCGCGCCAGCAAAATCCCCAGCAGCAGGCCGCTCATGATGGTGCCGACCACTTTGCCGCGCGTTTGCGGCGAGGCGAGCGTCGCCGCCAGCGGCACCAGGATCTGTGCGACGACCGAGAACAGCCCCGTCAGCGCGGTGCCGATAATCATCATCGTCAGGGACTGGCTGCTGGCGGTGATCAGCATGCCGCCCGCCGCCAGCAGCGTCATAGAGACAATCAGCATCCGGCGTTCAAACATATCGCCGAGCGGGACGAGGAACAGCAGCCCGGCGGCATAGCCCAGCTGCGCCGCCGTAACGATAAAGCCCGCAGAGCTGGCGGAAAGGTTAAAGGCGCGAGCGATGGTATCGAGCAGAGGCTGCGCGTAGTAGTTACTGGCGACCGCCAGACCCGTTGCCACGGACATTAAAAGGATAAGCGCCGGGCTAAGCCCGTGAGTTGTTTTTGTCATGAGGTTCAGGAATCGTGAGTTAAGTGATTATTTTTCCAGAAACCATCATAACCAATGATTGAGAATGTTGGGGGATTGTTACGTGATGGATTGTGCGGTTTTCCCCTCACCCCGGCCCTCTCCCCATGTACAGTCCGGGGACATGGTAGACAGGTGTTCGGGGACATGGTGAACACTTTTT
>CAMKZP010000323.1 GCA_946477805.1 uncultured Enterobacter sp. | reverse complement strand
GTGCTGACCACTTCCTTCAGCGCCTCGACGCTCAGCTCCGGCAGCGTTTTGCTGTGATCGGGAGAGAAGCAGATCACCCGGCTGGTGCCGCGCGCGCTTTCACTGCGCATCAGCGGATCCTGGCTTTCCGGCGCGTCCGGCGTGTCGGTCATCAGGGCGGCAAAATCGTTAGTGAAAACGAAGGTGCCCGTGTAGTCCGGGTTTTTATCGCCGGTTACGCGCGTGTTGCACGGGCAGAGGAAGCAGTCCGGGTCGTGCCGGGGAAGCGTCTGCTGTGCAGGCGTCTCCTGCGCTCCCTGCCACGGACGTTTAGCGCGATGGGGAGAAACTAAAATCCACTGCCCGCTTAGCGGATTAAAACGACGATGTGGATGATCGACGGGATTGAATTGCGTCATGACGGATCCTTAGTCCGGATACCCCTGCGGATGGCGTGACTGCCAGTGCCAGGTATCCTGTGCCATTTCATCAAGCGTGCGGGTAACACGCCAGTTAAGCTCTTTATCGGCTTTGGTTGCATCAGCCCAGTAGGCCGGGAGATCGCCGTCGCGACGGGGCGCGAAGTGGTAACTCACCGGCTTGCCGCAGGCTTTGCTGAACGCGTCGACCACGTCGAGGACGCTGCTGCCGACCCCGGCGCCGAGGTTATAGATATGTACGCCCGGCCTGTCCGCCAGCTGCTGCATGGCCGCAACGTGACCGTCGGCCAGGTCCATAACGTGAATATAATCACGCACGCCGGTGCCGTCTTCGGTTGGGTAGTCATTGCCAAAAATGGCCAGCGAGTCGCGGCGTCCTACGGCAACCTGCGCGATGTACGGCATCAGGTTATTGGGAATGCCCTGCGGATCTTCGCCCATATCGCCTGAGGGATGCGCGCCGACCGGGTTGAAGTAGCGCAGCAGCGCGATGCTCCACTCGGGCTGTGCTTTTTGCAGATCGGTCAGGATCTGTTCCACCATCAGCTTGCTTTTGCCGTACGGGCTTTGCGGCGTACCGGTCGGGAAGCTTTCAACGTACGGGATTTTTGGCTGGTCGCCGTAGACGGTGGCGGAGGAGCTGAAAATGAAGTTCTTCACGTTAGCCGCACGCATGGCGGAGACCAGGCGCAGGGTGCCGTTGACGTTGTTATCATAATACTCAAGCGGTTTTGCCACCGACTCGCCGACCGCCTTCAGCCCCGCGAAGTGGATCACGGTGTCGATAGCATGGTCGTGAAGGATTTCGGTCATCAGGGCTTCGTTGCGGATGTCGCCTTCCACGAACGTCGGCTGCTTGCCGCCGAGACGCTCAATCACAGGCAGCACGCTGCGCTTACTGTTGCACAGGTTGTCGAGGATGATGACGTCATGGCCGTTTTGCAGTAGCTGCACGCAGGTATGACTACCGATGTAACCGCTACCACCTGTTACCAGAACTCGCATTTTTCGCTCCATTAGGCTTATGGTATGAATTAACCATAGCATAACAGAGACGAGAAAAGTGTGACATGGGATAAAATAGTGGAATCGTTTACACCGGTTTTCACGCGCGCTTTTCGACGGCTAAGCGCTATTATAAATCAATGAGATAGGAATGTTATGCTGCAGGTTGTCTGAAAAGCGGAGGGCAGCGCCCTCCGCGGTTAGTCGGTCTTGCTCAAAAGGTAGCGATAGCCTTCACCGTCCGCCACAAATTCAAGCCGGTGAGTGATGCAGGAAGGGGCATCTTCGGCATGGTGAGACACAAACAGCAGCTGAGTTTCACCCTCGCCGATCAGCACGTCCACGAACCGACGGATCAGCTGGCGGTTAAGCGGATCCAGCCCCTGCAGCGGCTCGTCCAGAATCAGCAGCGTCGGGTGTTTTACCAGCGCGCGTACAATCAACGCCAGGCGCTGCTGCCCCCACGACAGGCTGTGGAAGGGCGCGTCGGCCACCCGGCTGTCCATCCCCAGAATATCCAGCCACTGCTGCGCCAGCTTGTGCTGTTTGTCCGATACCGCCTGGTAAATGCCAATAGAATCAAAATACCCAGAGAGGATCACGTTGCGCACCGTGGTGCTGACGCGGTAGTCCAGATGCAGGCTGCTGCTGACGTAGCCGATATGCTTTTTGATGTCCCAGATGGTTTCACCGCTGCCGCGACGACGCCCGAACAGGGTCAGATCGTTACTGTAGCCCTGCGGATGATCGCCCGTAATCAGGCTCAGCAGGGTGGATTTACCCGCCCCGTTGGGGCCGACAATCTGCCAGTGTTCGCCGGGGTTCACCGTCCAGCTCAGGTGGTTGAGAATGGGGCGATCGTCATACGACACCACGCCGTCCCGCAGCACAATGCGCGGCTGGCGGGGATCTAAATCGTGGCGAGCCGAAAGGGTGTCCGGTTCCGGAAGCGCAATGCCGTCCAGCTTCTCGCTGTGGGCCAGCTGGGCAATAAGCGCCTGCTTGAGCAGCGCGGATTTCTCTCCGGTTTCGGTGAGGGTGCAGTCTGCGAGCACGCCCGCGTTCTGCACAAACGCCGGAATTTCATCGAAGCGATTGAGCACCAGCACGAGGGTGTAACCCTGCTGGTTGAGCGCTCCTAACAGAGCCGCCAGCTGGGCGCGGGAGTCAACGTCCAGCCCGTCGAAGGGTTCGTCGAGAATCAGGAGTTCCGGCTGGCTCATCAGCGCCTGGCACAGCAGAGTTTTTCGCGTCTCGCCGGTCGAAAGGTATTTAAAGCGTCGGTTCAGCAGGGCCGTAATGCCAAACTGCTCCGCCAGCTTCATGCAGCGCGCGGGGTCTTTTATCTCGTCCTGGATAATGTCCGCCGTCGTGCGGCCGGTATCCTCTTCGCCCGGGCTGAGTAAATCGGTGTTGTTGCGCTGCCATTCGTCGCTCACCAGCTTTTGCAGCTGTTCAAACGAGAGGCGGGTCAGACGGGTGAAGGCGTTCTGACGTTCGCCTTTAAGCTGTATTAACTCTCCGGCCAGCGCGCGGGCGAGCGCCGATTTTCCGCTGCCGTTTGCGCCGACGAACGCCCAGCTTTCACCGGTGCGCAGCGTTAAATCAGGAAGCGTCAGCGTTCGGGTATCGCTAAGACGAAACGTGCCTTGCGAAATATGCAATGATGACATGATTTATCCCACTTTTTGCAGCAACAGACGTCAGGGATACGCACTGGCGGCACGATTGTCAATGCGCTTAGCACAATGTGGCGATAATCACCCGGTCGGCGTTAAAATATGCGGTTACCACAGCACCTTCTTCTAAACCGGCCGCCTCGTTTAGCGGCACCGTCGCGCAGAGCGTTTGCCCATCCGGCAGCGTCATGGGCACTTCGCACTGCGCTTCGCCGCGTTCGATGTGGCTGATGGTGCCGCGCAGCTGATTTTCCGCTTCATTCGCCTGTAAAGAATGAGGAGTGATGCGGACCCACGGGGCTTTTAGCAGCACCAGCACCTCTTTGCCCTCGTCCAGCCCGAGACGCTTGCCGCTTTGGGCGGTCACCGCGGCTTTGAGCCGGGTCGTGCCGTCGGCAAGCAGGATCTCAACGTGCTGCTGCACCTGCGAATCGTCGCGCGCCGTCACGGTACCGAACCACTGGTTGCGGGCGCTGGTCTGCAACGAGAAGCGGGAGATGGCGGCCAGCAGGCTGTCCAGCGGAACGTCATCGTCATCGCTCAGCACGTCGAAGGCTTTTTGCTGGATCGTCGCCAGCAAATCGTAAAGCTGGATCAGGCGCTGGCCGTAGCGGGTCAGCACCGCGCCGCCGCCCCCTTTTCCGCCCGTGGCGCGGTCAACCAGCGCGTGCTCGCTCAGGGTGTTCATGTCGTTGATTGCATCCCAGGCGCTTTTATAGCTGATGCCCGCGTTTTTAGCGCCCTGGCTAATCGAGCCCGTTTGTTCTATTTGTTTAAGCAGGGCGATACGACGCGGGTCGGCGAAAAGCTTCTGCTGAAGTCTTAGGGTGAGGAGAATTTCGGCCTGCATATCACGGTCCTGGCAAAAAGCGTATTGTGACCCAAATGGCGCAGGGCGCAAAGCACACCGCACAAAAGGGGATGTTTTTCTTACTTTTCAGGGTAGAATGAGCCGTTCACAATAACTGGAGAAAACCATGTTAGAGTTGTTGAAAAGTCTGGTATTCGCGGTAATCATGGTACCAGTCGTGATGGCTATCATCCTTGGCGCCATCTACGGCCTCGGTGAAGTGTTCAACGTCTTTTCGAACATTGGTCACAGAGACCAGCCTAAAAAGCAGCAATGATTCCCTACAAAACGCCCGGCCAGCCCGGGCGTTTTGCTCTCAAGTTTATGCCCCTCTCGCCGATATCACTCTTAGCTTCAGGTTAATTTACTCACTATTCGGTACAACGTAGCGCTGGGATCTTGCCGGGGATATCGTTATATTTATATGTATATAACGAAACTCACAGGAGCAACGAATGGCACGTTCATGGGTACGCCTTATTTCCGGGGCAACGCTTGCGCTAGCGCTGGCAGGGCAGGCGACGGCAGACGAAGGCAAAATCACGGTCTTTGCCGCGGCGTCGCTGACCAACGCGATGCAGGATATCGCCGCTGCTTATAAGCAAGAGAAGAACGTTGATGTGGTCTCCTCTTTCGCCTCCTCTTCAACGCTGGCGCGCCAGATAGAAGCGGGCGCACCTGCCGATCTGTTCATTTCTGCCGACCAGAAATGGATGGATTATGCGGTTGAGAAGAAATCGATTGAGGCGGCAACCCGCCAAACGCTGCTGGGAAACAGCCTCGTGGTGGTGGCGCCGAAGGCCAGCGCGCAGGGTGATATC
>CAMKZP010000322.1 GCA_946477805.1 uncultured Enterobacter sp. | reverse complement strand
GTCTTCCTGCGGATACCAGTTTGCCTGAGAAAGGGCCTCTTCTGCCGCCACCAGAGCATATTCAGTAAAACGGTCTATTTTTTTTCGTTCTTTGGCTGGTACCAATGCTTCAGAATTGAGTCCTCCCTCCTCATTATCGCCCGACGGTACCATGCCCCCGACAGCCACCCCGGTACCATCAGTCATGTCTTCAGGAAGAAGTCTGATACCCGAACAGCCGTTTATGAGCCCCTTCCAGACATGGTCAACACCGCACCCAAGCGGACTGACAATCCCCATGCCGGTAACAACAATTCTTTTGCGTGTGAGTTCTTTCATGTGCACCTCATGAAGGTATATGCGATTCGCTTAATGTGGGGCGGAATCAGCCCGCCCCACCAAAATCAGGAACGTCATTCCATTTGCCCGACACTCCCTTCATCAGGACGCGGTTTGATTTTGAACCAGATTGAATACATTGCAGGCAGGAAGACCAGCGTCATCACGGTTCCACCGATCGTGCCGCCGATGAGCGTGTAGGCCAGCGTCCCCCAAAATACAGAGTGGGTCAGCGGCATGAAGGCCAGGACGGCTGCAAGTGCTGTCAGCAGAACCGGACGTGAACGCTGTACCGTCGCTTCGATAACCGCATGGTAGGGATCGAGCCCTTCCTTCTCGTTATGATGAATTTGCCCAATCAATATCAGCGTGTTACGCATCAGTATTCCGGATAATGCGACCAAACCGACAAGCGCATTTATCCCGAATGGCTGATTGAACAGCAGTAACGTTGGCACCACGCCTATCAGACCCAGGGGACTGGTAGCAAAAACCATGATCATGGCGGCAATCGATCTCACCTGCAGGATGATGATGAGCAGGGTCAGCGCAATCATTATCGGGAAGAGCGGTAACATGGCATTGCTGGCTTTAGCGGACTCCTCAATGGAACCCGCCATTTCAATCCGGTATCCAGCAGGAAGCGTATCTAACACGGGCTGTAATTCTTTCATAACCGCCACAGATACATCCGGTGGCTGAAGCCCCTCTGCAATATCACCGCGAACAGTAATTACAGGCGTTCTGTCACGACGCCGGAGCAGAGGATCTTCCATCACCACCTCTACTTTTCCGACCTGGGCTAACGGAATTCGCTGCCCCTGAGCACCGGTCAGGGTGAATGATGATATTTGCGCGGGATCGGTGCGTACGTTACCCAGAGCTCTGCCTGTGATCTGCACAGAACGGATATCCTCCCTCACCTCCGTAATCGGTGCGCCAGAGATCAGGAACTGCAGCTGTTGAGAAACTGCCGCCGTGCTTAAGCCGACGGCATTGAGACGGTTCTGGTCAAGAACAAATCGTAGCGACGGAACCCGTGTCCCCCAGTCGGTATTAACGGTTCTCATCATGGGATTTTTCTCCATGATATTTTTAACTTTCGCTGAGATATCACGAAGAACGGAAGGATCGGGTCCCATGACCCTGAACGCGACGGGATAGGGCGTATAAGGTCCGAATACCAGCTGCGTAACGCGTACCTGCGCTTCGGGAGCGAGACCGTCACTGATAGCCTGTCGTAAACGGAACTTAAGCTCTTCCCGCTCGGTTGGATCTGCTGTCAGGACAACGATTTTAGCAAAGGAAGGATCGGGTAACTCCGGCGCCATGGCCAGATAAAAACGTGCTGCGCCCTGCCCGATGTAAGACGTCACTTCACGACTTTCTTTTTGTTCCCTCAGCCAGCTTTCCACTGTTACCGCGGTCCGGGCGGTACTCTCGATAGAGGTGCCGTACGGCATCTGTATTTCAACAAGGACTTCCGGTCTGTCAGATATCGGGAAGAACTGTTTGTTCACAAACCCCATACCGACGATGGCAAGGGCAAATGAACCAATAACAACCACCGCGACAATCCATTTTCTGGCAATCACTTTTGTCAGAATATTTCTGAACCGGTTGTAATTTTTGGTGTTATAGATTGCAGCATGTCCCCCTTCCACCTTTTTCAGTTCCGGCAAAAGTTTGACACCCAGGTACGGGGTGAACACCACGGCGACCACCCATGATGCAATCAGGGCGATACCGACAATCCAGAACATATTGCTGGTGTACTCACCCGCAGTCGAAGGAGCGAAACCATTTGGCATAAAGCCGATGGCGGTTACCAGCGTTCCGGATAACATCGGAGCGGCTGTATGGCTCCAGGCATAGGCAGAGGCTTTTATGCGACTGTATCCCTCCTCCATTTTTACAACCATCATCTCTATCGCGATGATTGCGTCATCCACCAACAGACCCAGGGCGAGGATAAGCGAGCCCAGAGTAATACGGTCAAAGTTCTTCCCTGTGGACGCCATAATGATGAAAACGACAGCAAGTGTCAGCGGTACTGCAGCGGCGACAACAATGCCGACGCGCCAGCCCATACTGACAAAACACACAACCATCACGACCAGTAATGCTGCGAAAAATTTCAGCATAAATTCATCAACAGCTGCACTGATATTCACCGACTGATCCGTCACCTTCGTGAATGTCATGCCTAACGGAAGCGTGTCGCTAATTTTCTGGGATTCATCATCAAGTGCTTTCCCGAGTTCGAGCCCGTTCCAGCCATCTTTCATGATCACCCCTAAAAGTAGAGCGGGGTCACCATTATTGCGGACCTGGAAAGTCGCAGGATCTTCATACCCGCGTTCGACTTCAGCGATATCAGATAATCTGAGCGTTTTACCGTTTACAACCACCGGTGTTTCACGGATTTTGGACAGCTCGTCAAACGCTCCTTCGAGACGTAAAAACACCTGGGAGCCTGATGTATCAATAGAGCCTGCTGGCGTCAGTACGTTCTGGTTATTCAGCGCTGAGAAGATGACGTCCGGGGATATGCCAAGCGTTGCCAGCCTTTCATGCGAGAAGGAAACAAATATACGTTCGGGCTGTTCCCCAATAATATTGACTTTCTTGACCCCGGGAACGTGTAACAGCTGCTGGCGCAGTTTTTCAGCATCACGCACAAGCAGGCGTTCAGGCTCCCCCCGCGCCTTAAGCGCAAAGATAGCAAACGTGACATCAGAGAATTCATCATTGACCATAGGTCCAATCACACCGGCGGGGAGATTCCCCGTTTCATCGCCGATCTTCTTGCGTGCCTGGTAAAACTCGTCCTGAACAACGGAGGGCGGCGCGCTATCCTTGAGCGATACCACGCTGAAGGCCAGGCCTGGTCTGGTATAGGTCTCCGTACGGTCGTACCAGTTCAGCTCCTGCATACGTTTTTCAATGGGCTCAGCAACCAGGTCCTGCATTTCCTGTGCTGTCGCCCCTGGCCATGCCGTAATGACCGTAAACTGTTTTACCGTGAACGGGGGATCCTCCGCCCTTCCCAGCTTGAGGAAGGCGATAATACCGGCAACGGTAATCAGCAGGATCAGGAATAAGGTTACCGATTTTTCACGCACGGCCAGAGCGGAAAGGTTGAAGCGATTTTCACTCATTTGCCGTCTCCTTCACACCCGGCTCTGACATGGGCAGAGGGCGAACCTGTTCACCGTCATGCAAAAGATGAGCGCCCAGCGCAACTATCTGATTAGCAGGTTCCAGCGCACTCTTTACAACGACAGACTCGCTGCCAAGACTGACAATTTTTACCGGCGTCCAGGCTACTTTCGCAGGCTTACCCACCACCCGCCATACGCCAGGCCCTTTGCCTGCGTCATGAATTGCCCCGGTTGGAACAGTGACTCCCTGAGCTGAATCTTCTTCATGAATTTTGACAGAAACGGTGCTGCCCAGAGGGGCCAGCGAAAGCGGGGAGTCAAGCACGTATCGCGCTTCAAAAGTCCGGGTAAGAGGGTCTGCTGAATCAGATAATTGTCTGAGCGTTGCTTTCACAGAGGTACGAGGATCGCCATACAGGCTGGCGGTCGCTTCACTGCCGGTTTTGGGACGCAGCGTTTCCGGTAAACTGATTATCGCTTCCCTTTGACCGGCACGGGCAAGCCTGACGACCGTTTGCCCCGCAGACACCACCTGGCCGGGTTCAGCCAGGGTATCCATCACTGTCCCGTCAGCATCAGCCCTGAGCACCGCGTAGTGTGTGGCATTTCTGGCAACGTTAGCCTGTGCAATCGCCGCTTTTAAATCAGCCTGCGCCGTTGCTGCCTGTGCTTTTACCTGGTCATACGCTGAAGCCGATATTGCGCCGGTGCTGACAAGACCTCTGTAGCGGCGTTCATCTTCAGCGGTTTGATTGGCACGCGCTTTTGCTGCAGCGACGGCCTGTTCCTGAGCCTTTGCCTGCAGACCTAAATCTTCAGGATCGATCAGCATAAGCGGCTGTCCCGCTTTGACGTTCTGTCCCTGATTGACAAGGCGTTCCTGAATTTTCCCGGCTACACGGAAGCCTAAATCACTTTCAACGCGTGATGCGACAGTGCCCGTAAACGTTAGCGAGGTATTTGAGGCGCCCTGAACACTGACCACTCTGACGAGTGGTGGCTGTGTTCTGGGGTCTTCAGTCTGCGCTGAATCGCCGCAGGCAGTAATGGACAGGCTCATCAGACCCACAGCAACTGAAAGTAGCTTTACCCGAAACATAGGTTCCCTTTTAGAGAGGTAGAAAACCTAATATTCGTTCAAGTGACCAATTTAGTCAATGGTCACTTCAAGGCATCAGACTTCTGAGTATGAGCGACGGGAGCTGCTGCGCAGCCTGAGGGGCGACATCCAGGTTGTACTGCAGCTGAACCGGGTTGATGTACGGGCTGTCTCTTATACACATCTCGAGCCCACGAGA
>CAMKZP010000321.1 GCA_946477805.1 uncultured Enterobacter sp. | reverse complement strand
GTCGTCGGCGGCTCTCAGGGGGCGCGCATTCTGAACCAGACGATGCCGCAGGTTGCCGCGAAGCTGGGCGATGCCGTGACCATCTGGCATCAGAGCGGTAAAGGCGCGCAGCAAAACGTTGAGCAGGCTTACGCCGAAGCGGGTCAGCCGCAGCATAAAGTGACGGAGTTTATCGACGATATGGCCGCAGCCTACGCCTGGGCCGACGTCGTGGTCTGTCGTTCGGGTGCGCTCACGGTGAGTGAAATCGCCGCTGCGGGCCTGCCTGCGGTGTTTGTGCCTTTCCAGCACAAAGACCGGCAGCAGTACTGGAACGCGCTGCCGCTTGAGAAAGCCGGCGCCGCGAAGATTTTTGAACAGCCACACTTCACCGCCGATGCGGTCGCCACCACTCTGGCGGGCTGGAACAGAGACGCGTTACTGGAGATGGCACAACGCGCACGCGCGACGGCTATCCCGGACGCGACACAACGAGTGGCAAAAGAAGTGAGCCTGGCAGCCCAGGCTTAACCCTCGCAGCGCGTGTTGCGCTGCACGAATTTTTAAGTAGTCGATGGCGTTTAGAGAATGAATACACAACAACTGGCGAAACTGCGTTCTATCGTGCCCGAGATGCGTCGCGTCCGGCACATTCACTTTGTCGGCATCGGTGGTGCTGGCATGGGCGGTATTGCCGAAGTGTTAGCTAACGAAGGTTATCAGATCAGCGGTTCCGATCTGGCGCCAAACCCTGTTACGCAGCAGCTCGCGTCGCTTGGGGCGACTATCTATTTCAACCATCGTCCGGAAAATGTGCTTGATGCGAGCGTGGTGGTGGTGTCCAGCGCCATCTCCTCTGACAACCCGGAAATCGTTGCCGCGCATGACGCGCGCATTCCGGTGATCCGCCGTGCTGAAATGCTGGCGGAACTGATGCGCTTCCGTCACGGCATCGCGGTTGCCGGAACGCACGGTAAAACCACGACTACGGCGATGGTGTCCAGCATTTATGCGGAAGCCGGCCTGGATCCGACGTTCGTGAACGGCGGCCTGGTGAAGGCGGCAGGCGTGCATGCGCGTCTGGGGCACAGCCGGTATCTGATTGCGGAAGCGGATGAGAGCGATGCGTCGTTCCTGCACCTGCAGCCGATGGTGGCGATTGTCACCAACATCGAAGCTGACCACATGGATACCTACCAGGGCGACTTCGAAAATTTAAAACAGACCTTCATTAATTTCCTGCACAATTTGCCGTTTTATGGTCGTGCGGTGATGTGCGTGGACGATCCGGTGATCCGCGAGCTGCTGCCGCGCGTCGGGCGTCAAATTACCACCTACGGCTTCAGCGAAGACGCCGACGTGCGCGTGGAAGAGTACACGCAGGTTGGGGCGCAGGGGCACTTTACCCTGGCGCGTCAGGACAAAGCGCTGCTGCAGGTTACGCTGAACGCACCGGGCCGCCATAACGCCCTGAATGCGGCGGCGGCGGTGGCCGTCGCGACGGAAGAAGGCATTGACGACGAAGCCATCCTGCGCGCGCTGGAAAGTTTCCAGGGCACTGGCCGCCGCTTCGATTTCCTCGGTGAATTCCCGCTGGATGCCGTCAACGGCAAAGCGGGTACCGCCATGCTGGTGGACGACTACGGTCATCACCCTACGGAAGTGGATGCAACTATCAAAGCGGCGCGCGCGGGCTGGCCGGATAAAAATCTGGTGATGATTTTCCAGCCGCACCGCTACACCCGCACCCGCGATCTGTATGACGATTTCGCCAACGTGCTGTCGCAGGTTGATACCCTGCTGATGCTGGACGTTTATGCCGCGGGTGAAACGCCGATTCCGGGAGCGGACAGCCGTTCTCTGTGTCGTACCATCCGTGGACGCGGTAAAGTAGATCCTATTTTGGTATCCGACGCGGCTCAGGTGGCGGAGATTCTCGCGCCGGTGCTGACGGGTAACGATCTGATCCTGATTCAGGGTGCGGGAAATATCGGCAAAATCGCCCGTACCTTAGCTGAAATCAAACTGAAGCCGCAAACTCAGGAGGACGAGCGTCATGGCTGATAAGATTGCTGTCCTGTTTGGCGGCACCTCCGCCGAGCGCGAGGTTTCTCTGAATTCAGGTGCTGCCGTGCTGGCGGGCCTGCGTGAAGGGGGCGTGGACGCGCACCCGGTCGATCCGAAAGAGGTCGATGTGACGCAGCTGAAAGCGATGGGCTTCGATAAAGTCTTCATCGCGCTGCACGGCCGCGGCGGTGAAGACGGTACGCTGCAAGGTCTGCTGGATTTAATCGGCTTGCCGTACACCGGCAGCGGCGTGATGGCGTCTGCCATCTCTATGGATAAACTGCGCAGCAAGCTGCTGTGGCAGGGAGCGGGCCTTCCCGTTGCGCCTTGGGTGGCGCTGACGCGTCGTGAATTTGCATCAGGCCTCTCTGACAGCGTAAATACGCGCATTGCGGCGCTGGGCCTGCCGGTAATTGTTAAGCCGAGCCGCGAAGGCTCAAGCGTGGGAATGTCCAAAGTCGACAAAGCAGACGATTTATCCTCTGCCTTAGCGCTGGCATTTCAACATGATGAAGACGTTCTGATCGAAAAATGGCTCAGCGGGCCGGAATATACCGTCGCGATGCTGGGTGAAGAAATTTTACCCTCTATTCGCATCCAACCCGCCGGAGTCTTCTATGATTATGAGGCGAAGTATCTCTCTGATGAGACGCAATATTTCTGCCCCAGTGGTCTTGAAGCAGAACGTGAAGCAGATTTACAGTCCCTGGTGCTTAAAGCATGGGATATTCTGGGATGTCGCGGCTGGGGACGCATCGACGTGATGCTCGACGCTGACGGCCATTTTTACCTGCTGGAAGCCAACACCTCTCCAGGCATGACCAGCCACAGCCTTGTGCCGATGGCGGCGCGTCAGGCGGGAATGAGCTTCTCGCAGTTAGTCGTATGTATTCTGGACCAGGCGGGCTGATATGTCTCAGGCTGCATTGAACACGCGCAACCGCGAGGAAGAGGAAGAGTATTCTTCTTCACGGCGGAGTAATGGAACGCGTCTTGCAGGGATTATCTTCCTGCTCGGGGTGCTGTGCACCGTGTTTATCAGCGGCTGGATGGTGCTGGGCTGGATGGAAGATGCGCAGCGTTTACCGCTCTCTAAGCTGGTAGTGACCGGCGAGCGTCACTACACGCGTAACGACGATATTCGCCAGTCTATTCTGGCGCTGGGTTCGCCCGGCACCTTTATGACGCAGGACGTCAATATTATCCAGAGCCAGATTGAACGTCTGCCGTGGATAAAACAGGCGAGCGTAAGAAAGCAATGGCCTGATGAATTGAAGATTCATCTGGTTGAATATGTGCCCATTGCGCGTTGGAATGATCAGCACATGGTAGACGCAGACGGAAATTCCTTTAGCGTCCCGAGCGATCGCGTCAACAAGCAAAATTTACCGATGTTGTATGGCCCGGAAGGCAGCGAAAATGAAGTATTACAGGGTTTTCGCGAGATGGGTCAGGTGCTGGCTAAGAACCGCTTTACGCTAAAAGATGCCGCGATGACGGCGCGCCGCTCCTGGCAGCTCACGTTAACGAACGGCATTAAGCTCAACCTTGGCCGCGGCGACACGATGAAACGTCTGGCGCGTTTTGTGGAACTTTACCCGGTTTTACAGCAGCAGGCGCAGACGGACGGCAAACGGATAAGCTACGTTGATTTGCGCTATGACTCAGGCGCAGCAGTCGGTTGGGAGCCGGCTCCGGTCGAGGAACCTAATCAGCAACAGAATCAGGCACAGGTACAGGCAGAACAACAATGATCAAGGCGACGGACAGAAAACTGGTAGTTGGACTGGAGATTGGCACCGCGAAGGTTGCCGCTTTAGTAGGGGAAGTTCTGCCCGACGGTATGGTCAATATCATTGGCGTGGGCAGTTGCCCCTCCCGTGGTATGGATAAAGGTGGGGTAAATGACCTTGAGTCGGTGGTGAAATGCGTTCAGCGCGCCATTGACCAGGCTGAATTAATGGCGGATTGCCAGATCTCCTCTGTCTATCTGGCCCTTTCTGGCAAGCACATCAGCTGCCAGAACGAAATCGGTATGGTGCCGATTTCCGAAGAAGAAGTCACACAGGAAGACGTTGAGAACGTTGTGCATACGGCGAAGTCCGTGCGCGTTCGCGACGAGCACCGCGTGCTGCACGTGATCCCGCAGGAATATGCGATCGACTACCAGGAAGGGATCAAAAACCCGGTCGGTCTTTCCGGCGTGCGTATGCAGGCAAAAGTGCACCTGATCACATGTCACAACGATATGGCGAAGAACATTGTAAAAGCCGTTGAACGTTGTGGCCTGAAAGTTGACCAACTCATTTTCGCCGGTCTGGCTGCGAGCTATTCCGTGCTGACCGAAGACGAACGTGAACTGGGCGTCTGTGTGGTCGATATTGGTGGTGGTACAATGGATATGGCCGTCTATACCGGCGGTGCGCTGCGCCACACCAAAGTGATCCCTTACGCGGGGAACGTTGTGACCAGCGACATTGCCTACGCCTTTGGTACGCCGCCGAGCGATGCAGAGGCCATTAAGGTCCGCCACGGTTGCGCGTTGGGGTCCATCGTGGGTAAAGATGAGAGCGTTGAAGTGCCGAGCGTAGGCGGACGTCCGCCGCGCAGCCTGCAGCGCCAGACGCTGGCAGAGGTGATTGAGCCGCGCTATACCGAGCTGCTCAACCTGGTCAACGAAGAGATTTTGCAGTTACAGGAACAGCTTCGCCCTGTCTCTTATACACATCTCCGAGCCCACGAGACAGGCAGA
>CAMKZP010000320.1 GCA_946477805.1 uncultured Enterobacter sp. | reverse complement strand
TATATTAATAAATACGTCACAAAGCTAAATTACGCCTCCTAAAATAATAGCAAACTGACCAAGATCAAAATGATAATGAAATGACGAAAAATGACAGGCATAAAAAAACCCGCCGAAGCGGGTTTTCAGAAGAACGAAAGTTCAGACTTATGCCTGGCCTTTGATCTCTTTACGGCCGTTGTACGGTGCTTTTTCGCCCAGCGCTTCTTCGATACGAATCAGCTGGTTGTATTTAGCAACACGGTCAGAACGGCTCATAGAACCGGTTTTGATCTGGCCTGCAGCGGTACCTACTGCCAGGTCAGCAATGGTCGCGTCTTCAGTTTCGCCAGAACGGTGAGAGATAACAGCGGTGTAGCCAGCGTCTTTCGCCATTTTGATCGCAGCCAGAGTTTCGGTCAGAGAACCGATCTGGTTGAATTTGATCAGGATGGAGTTAACGATGCCTTTCTCGATGCCTTCTTTCAGGATCTTGGTGTTGGTTACGAACAGATCGTCACCAACCAGCTGGATTTTGTCGCCCAGTACTTTAGTCTGGTATGCGAAACCATCCCAGTCAGATTCGTCCAGACCGTCTTCGATAGAGACGATTGGGTACTGTTTGGTCAGGTCTTCCAGGAAGTGCGTGAACTCTTCGGAGGTGAACGCTTTGTTGCCTTCGCCAGCCAGAACGTATTTACCGTCTTTGTAGAATTCAGATGCTGCACAGTCCATCGCCAGAGTGATGTCTTTGCCCAGCTCGTAGCCTGCTGCTTTAACCGCTTCAGCGATAACAGCCAGTGCTTCTGCGTTGGAGCCCAGGTTTGGCGCGTAGCCACCTTCGTCACCCACAGCAGTGTTCATACCTTTAGCTTTCAGAACTTTAGCCAGGTTGTGGAACACTTCAGAACCCATACGTACTGCTTCTTTCAGGGATTTCGCGCCAACTGGCTGAATCATGAATTCCTGAATATCAACGTTGTTATCTGCGTGCTCACCACCGTTGATGATGTTCATCATTGGTACTGGCATAGAGTATTTGCCTGGGGTGCCGTTCAGTTCAGCGATGTGCTCGAACAGTGGCTGACCTTTCGCTGCTGCTGCTGCCTTGGCGTTCGCCAGGGAAACCGCCAGAATGGCGTTAGCACCGAAGTTAGATTTGTTTTCAGTACCGTCCAGATCGATCATGATCTTGTCGATGCCAGCCTGGTCTTTGGCGTCTTTGCCAAGGATTGCCTGAGCAATCGGACCATTTACAGCGCCAACCGCTTTCAGTACGCCTTTGCCCAGGAAGCGGGATTTGTCGCCATCGCGCAGTTCCAGCGCTTCGCGGGAACCAGTGGAAGCACCTGATGGAGCAGCAGCCATACCAACGAAACCACCTTCCAGGTGAACTTCGGCTTCAACGGTCGGGTTACCACGGGAGTCGATGATTTCACGACCGATGACTTTAACGATTTTGGACATTAGATTTTCCTCAGTACAAGTTAAACTAAAACTCCAGACAAACAACGCGTACCAGGGTACGCGTTGCCGTTCTAACTTTTTTTACTTCGCCTGACGCTTCTGGTACTCGCTGGCGGCTTTCACGAAGCCTGCAAACAGCGGATGCCCGTCACGCGGCGTTGAAGTAAATTCCGGGTGGAATTGGCAGGCAACGAACCACGGATGGTTAGGCACCTCGATGATCTCGACTAACTGATCGTCCCCGGAACGGCCCGCAACACGCAGACCCGCAGCTTCAATTGGTTTCAACAACATGTTGTTGACTTCATAGCGGTGACGATGGCGCTCGGTGATGGTTGATTCGCCATACAGCTTGCGAACCACGCTATCGTCGGACAGCTGGCAGGCCTGTGCGCCAAGACGCATCGTGCCACCCAGATCGCTCTTCTCGGTACGGACTTCGACGTTACCTTCTTCGTCGCGCCATTCGGTAATAAGCGCCACTACAGGGTACTTACAGTCTGGCACAAATTCCGTAGAGTTCGCGTTTTCCATCCCCGCTACGTTGCGCGCAAATTCGATCAGCGCAACCTGCATACCCAGACAAATGCCGAGGTACGGAATATTGTTTTCACGCGCAAAGCGTGCGGTGGCAATCTTGCCTTCCACACCGCGGTAGCCGAAGCCGCCAGGGATGAGGATAGCATCCAGATCTTTCAGAATTTCGACGCCGCGCGTTTCAACGTCCTGCGAATCAATCAGCTTGATGTTAACGGAGACGCGGTTCTTCAGACCACCGTGTTTCAGCGCTTCGATGACGGACTTGTAGGCATCCGGCAGTTCAATGTACTTGCCGACCATACCGATAGTCACTTCACCTGCCGGATTGGCTTCTTCATAGATAACCTGTTCCCATTCAGACAGGTTAGCTTCCGGACAGTTCAGGCTGAATCGTTTACAAATATAATCGTCCAAGCCCTGTGATTTCAACAGGCCCGGGATTTTATAAATGGAATCGACATCTTTCATTGAAATAACGGCTTTTTCCGGCACGTTACAGAACAATGCAATTTTCGCACGTTCGTTGGCAGGAACCGCACGATCGGAGCGGCAAACCAGGATGTCAGGCTGAATACCGATGGAGAGCAGCTCTTTTACAGAGTGCTGAGTCGGCTTGGTTTTCACTTCACCTGCGGCTGCCATATACGGCACCAGCGTCAGGTGCATGAACAGCGCATGTTCACGGCCAATATCTACTGCCAGCTGGCGAATGGCTTCGAGGAACGGCAGGGATTCGATATCACCTACCGTACCGCCGATTTCAACCAGCACCACGTCGTGGCCTTCGCCACCGGCAACGATGCGTTCTTTGATGGCGTTAGTGATGTGCGGGATAACCTGAACGGTTGCGCCCAGATAGTCACCACGGCGCTCTTTACGCAGCACGTCGGAGTAGATACGACCGGTCGTGAAGTTATTGCGACGGGTCATTTTGGTGCGAATGAAACGCTCGTAGTGGCCAAGATCCAGATCGGTTTCAGCGCCGTCTTCAGTAACGAACACTTCCCCGTGTTGGATTGGGCTCATGGTGCCCGGATCGACGTTGATGTACGGATCCAGTTTCATCATGGTCACATTGAGGCCACGGGCTTCAAGAATGGCTGCGAGGGAGGCTGCGGCAATGCCTTTACCCAGAGAGGATACGACCCCGCCGGTCACAAAAATATAGTTCGTTGTCATGCTGAACCTGAGAAGTTAGGGTGAAACGATGGAATAACCAGGACGGGAAAGTAGTATACCCGAACACGGCGAGCGCCACAAACTTTCATTCTCCGTCTCCTTTCCAGGCAATGACAAACATAAGGAGTGAGAAAATAGCCCCTTTTGGGTAAATGTTTTTGACGCAAATCAAGCGCTTGTCATTTAAAAAATCACACAAATTGCGCTTGATCGCAAAATTCCGTTAGAGATCATGTTCCTGGCGTTTTACTTCCTGCCACACCTCTTCCATCGCATTGAGGTCGATTCCCGTCATTTCCAGGCCGCGCGAGGCCACAATGCGCTCAACTTCGCGGAAGCGTCGCTCAAACTTAAGGTTGGCTTTTTGCAGGGCGGTTTCCGCTTTTACGCCCAGGTGGCGCGAAAGATTGACGGTGGCGAACAGCAGGTCGCCCATCTCCTCTTCCAGCTTTGCTTCATCCACAACGGCCTGCTGCGCTTCGTGCATCACTTCGTCTATCTCTTCATGCACTTTTTCCAGCACCGGTCCAAGGGAGTGCCAGTCAAAGCCGACGGCCGAGCAACGTTTCTGGATTTTATGCGCGCGCATCAGGGCCGGCAGGCTGTGCGGGATATCGTCCAGCGCAGAGTGCTGCGATTTTTCAGCACGCTCGGCGCTTTTGATCTCCTCCCAGCGGGCCAAAACTTCGTGGCTGTTACCCGCGGTGGCATCGCCGAAGATGTGCGGATGACGGCGCTCCAGCTTGTCGCTGATGGCCGCGCAGATGTCGTCAAAGTTAAAACGCCCCTCTTCCTGCGCCATCTGCGCATAGAACACGACCTGGAAAAGCAGGTCGCCTAGCTCGCCGCGCAGGTCGTCGAAATCCTCGCGTGAAATAGCGTCCAGCACTTCATAGGTCTCTTCGAGGGTATAAGGTGCGATGGTGGCGAAAGTCTGCTCTTTATCCCACGGGCAGCCGTTTTCGGGGTCACGCAGGCGTTTCATTATGCCGAGCAGGCGGTCAATTTGAGTCATGGTCTTTCCCATTTTAAAACAGGCCGGGCGGCGGCGAAGCCTTACCCGGCCTTCATAAAAGTGTGTTTAACCGCCGTGCAGACGACGGGCGTCAATCACATCCGGCACCTGGTTCAGTTTGCCCAGCACGCGGCCCAGCACCTGCAGGTTATAGATTTCGATGGTCATATCGATGGTGGCAAGCTGCTCGCGGGTATCGCTGCGGCTGGCAACGCCCAGTACGTTGACCTTTTCGTTAGCAAGAATAGTGGTGATATCACGCAGCAGGCCGCTGCGGTCGTTAGCGGTGACGCGCACTACCAGCGAGTAACCGGCAGAGTAGCTTTCGCCCCATACCGCATCCACCACGCGTTCAGGCGCGTGGGACTGCAGCTCCGCAAGCTGATCGCAGTCTGCACGGTGGATAGAGATCCCGCGCCCCTGGGTGATAAAGCCGACAATGTCGTCACCCGGGATAGGCTGGCAGCAGCGCGCAATGTGGTGCATCAGGTTGCCAACGCCTTCTACAACCACGCGGCCATTGTCCTTGCTGCGCTGCTGTGGCGCGTGGGTTTTCTGCTGAAGCTGCTTCAGCGCAGCGGCGTCCTGCTCTGCCGCGCCTGTCTCTTATACACATCTGACGCTGCCGACGACTA
>CAMKZP010000319.1 GCA_946477805.1 uncultured Enterobacter sp. | reverse complement strand
CGCCGGTACGTCCTGCTGTTCAGAAAGCTGCTCTTTCACCAGCGCGCCGCGCTCTTTACGCTTTAAATTGTAGAACTCATCTACCGGAACATGATGCGTTTTTTCCATCCATACCACGAATGGACGCGGCTCCTGGACGCGATCTTTCACCCAGGACTTCACCCCCTGGCCAATTACGATGGCGCCGGCGAGGATAGCAAAGAGCACGATCGCTGCGCGCAGACGAAAACGCAGGCACCACAGAAACCAGGCACAGAGCAGCACGTGAGTGATTATCCCCCATGGCTGCGTTACCGTCTCGGTTATCCAGTACAGGGTTTTCAGCCACGTCTCGTTTTGACCGGGCTGCCACGTCCAGCCGGAAAACCACACGGCTAAAGGCATAATAAGCAATACGGCCGCACCTGCTGCCGTTCGTCTGGCGATTGAAAGCATGTCCTCTCCTTTTACGCTAAGCGTCACAATCATAACTGAAATTCGTCGACAGGGTGGATATGTCGGATCGTGCGTTTAACGTTCATATAGCACGGCGCTGATTAGGCGAACTCGCCGGGCTTGTGGCAAAATGCTCAAATACAGAAAGCATAACGGGCGCAAGGCACGAAACGTGTCAGCCTACTCTGGAGAATCACATGCAGCTTAAACGTGTGGCAGAAGCCAAACTGCCAACCCCATGGGGCGATTTCCTGATGGTGGGTTTTGAAGAACTGGCAACCGGACAAGACCACGTCGCGCTGGTCTTTGGTGAGATTTCAGGACAGACGCCGGTACTGTCTCGCGTCCACTCGGAGTGTCTGACCGGCGACGCGCTGTTCAGCCTGCGCTGTGATTGCGGCTTCCAGCTGGAAGCGGCCCTGACGCACATTGCAGAGGAAGGCCGCGGCGTTCTGCTTTATCACCGTCAGGAAGGCCGAAATATTGGCCTGCTGAATAAAATTCGCGCCTATGCGCTGCAGGATCAGGGCTACGATACGGTTGAAGCCAACCATCAGCTCGGTTTTGCCGCTGACGAGCGCGACTTCACGCTTTGCGCAGACATGTTCAAGCTGCTGGGCGTGGATGAAGTTCGCCTCCTGACCAACAACCCTAAAAAGGTGGAAATCCTGACCGAAGCGGGCATAAACATTGTTGAGCGCGTGCCGCTGATCGTCGGGCGTAACCCAAAAAATGCGCACTACCTCGATACCAAAGCGGCTAAAATGGGCCACCTTCTGAGCGAATGATCGCGAAAAGCCCGGCACAAGCGCCGGGCTTGCCTCATCAATCCAGCATTTTACGGATCACATAGTGCAAAATACCGTCGTTCTGGTAGTAGGTCAGCTCTGTGGCCGTGTCGATACGGCAGCGACACGCCAGCACCTCGGTTTTCCCGTCCGCGCGCGTTAACGTAACGGGGACCGTTTTGCCCGGCTGCAGGCTTTGCAGACCGCTGATATCAATCTGCTCCTCCCCCGTCAGCCCCAGGGTTTTACGCGTGACGCCCTGCGGGAACTCCAGCGGCAGGATCCCCATCCCAATCAGGTTAGAACGGTGGATACGCTCAAAGGATTCGGCGATGACCACCCGCACGCCCAACAGACGCGGCCCTTTTGCCGCCCAGTCGCGGCTGGAGCCGGAGCCGTACTCTTTCCCGGCAATAACCGCCAGCGGCGTTCCTTCCTGCTGATACTTCATCGCCGCATCGTAAATCGAGACGACGTCGCTACCCGGCAGGTGGCGCGTCATGCCGCCCTCAACGCCGGGAACCATTTCGTTGCGAATGCGGATGTTGGCAAAGGTTCCGCGCATCATCACCTCATGGTTGCCGCGGCGAGAACCGTAGGAGTTAAAATCCCGACGCTCAACGCCGCGCCCCTGCAGATAACGGCCCGCAGGGCTATCGGCCTTGATGCTGCCCGCCGGGGAGATGTGGTCCGTGGTGACGGAATCGCCGAGCATGGCAAGGATCCGCGCGCCGTGGATATCCTTCAGCGGCGCAGGCTCGGCCAGCATCTCATCGAAGAACGGCGACAGGCGGATATAGGTCGAATCATCCTGCCAGCCATAGGTATCTGAGCCAGCGACGCTGATGGCTTTCCATTCCGCCGTGCCTTCAAACACCTCGGCATACTCTTTGCGGAACATTTCGGTCGACACTTTCTCTACCGCGCGGGCAATCTCACGCGACGACGGCCAGATATCTTTAAGATAAACAGGCTCGTTTTTGCGATCGTGGCCAATCGGATCGGTGGCGAGGTTGATATTCATGTTCCCGGCCAGCGCGTAGGCCACGACGAGCGGCGGCGAGGCCAGCCAGTTGGTTTTAACGAGCGGATGGATACGTCCTTCAAAATTTCGGTTGCCGGAGAGCACCGCGCCAACCGTCAAATCCCCCTGCTTGATCGCTACTTCTATCGGCTCCGGAAGCGGGCCGGAGTTACCAATACAGGTGGTACAGCCATATCCCACCAGGTTAAAACCCAGTTCATCAAGATAGGGGGTCAGTCTCGCCTGCGCCAGATAGTCGGATACCACCTTAGAGCCGGGCGCCAGTGAGGCTTTAACCCACGGCTGCGGCTTCAGGCCCAGTTCTACCGCTTTTTTCGCCAGCAGGCCGGCGGCCATCAGTACGCTTGGGTTGGAGGTATTGGTACAGGAGGTGATTGCCGCAATCACCACCGCCCCATCGGGAAGCTGGTACTGATGCCCGTTCAGGACATAATCGACCGGACGGCGATCTTTTTGCGCGGTGTTCACTTCCAGTTCACTGCTGGCAGCGAACGCTTCAGGCACGTTGTTCAGCGCTACGCGGTCCTGTGGACGCTTCGGCCCCGCCAGGCTTGCCTCAACGCTGCCCATATCCAGCTCAAGGGTACTGGTAAACACCGGCTCATCGCCCTGATTGCGCCACATCCCCTGCGCTTTGGTGTAAGCCTCCACCAGCGCCACCTGCTCTTCGCTGCGCCCGCTGAGGCGCATATACTCCAGCGTCACGCTATCAATCGGGAAGAAGCCACAGGTCGCGCCGTATTCCGGCGCCATGTTCGCGATGGTGGCGCGGTCAGCCAGGGGTAACGAATCCAGCCCGTCTCCGTAAAATTCAACGAATTTACCGACCACGCCGTGCTTGCGCAGCATCTGCGTGACGGTCAACACCAGGTCCGTCGCGGTAATGCCTTCTGAAAGCCTGCCGGTCAGCTTAAAGCCCACCACATCGGGGATCAGCATTGAGACGGGTTGCCCGAGCATGGCCGCCTCGGCCTCGATCCCGCCGACGCCCCAGCCCAGCACGCCGAGGCCGTTAATCATAGTGGTATGGGAACTGTCTCTAGTCGTCGGCAGCGTCAGATGTGTATAAGAGACAGGGTATGGGAATCTGTCCCCACCAGCGTGTCGGGATACGCCACCCACTCTTTATCCTGCAGTTCACTCCACACGGCTTTCCCCAGATACTCAAGGTTAACCTGATGGCAGATCCCTGTCCCTGGCGGCACCACGCTAAACCGGCTGAAGGCCTGCTGCCCCCACTTCAGGAACTCATAGCGCTCGTGGTTGCGCTCCATCTCCAGGCGGACGTTCTCGCCAAAGGCGTCGTCATCACCGAAATGGTCAACGGTCACGGAGTGGTCAATCACGAGGTCGACGGGAGAGAGCGGGTTAACTTTTGCCGTGTCGCCCCCTAGGCGCTTAACGGCTTCGCGCATGGCGGCCAGGTCAACGACGGCGGGCACGCCGGTGAAATCCTGCATCAAAACCCTGGCCGGGCGATAGGCGATTTCTCTGTCGGCGTGGGCGTTTTTGAGCCACCCCGCCAGCGCCTGGATATCCTCTTCGGTGACGGAGTCACCGTCCTGCCAGCGCAGCAGGTTTTCCAGTAAGACTTTCAAGGACTTGGGTAAACGCGAAATGTCCCCAAGCGTCCTGGCGGCCAGCGGTAGGCTGTAGTAGCGCCAGGTTTTATTTTCTGCCTGTAATGTATCCTTACTGGCTTCGCGTAGGGTTAACGACATAAGCTCCTCCTTAATTACAGAGATGTCCTGACAATCATCAGGGCTGTATTTAAAGATAACACATAGATGTCGTAACGTTTTGATAACAACCCGAATTGATAAATTTAGGATTGATCCAGCGCGACGCGTAATAAAAAACCCCGCCGGAGCGAGGTTTCAGGATTCAGGTGAAGGCCAGCCAGAGAAGCTGGCACCAGAAGAGAATCGAAACGGAGAACACGCCGATCCACGACCAGTATTTGTGAGTTGTCATGTTATTCATCATAGGGACACCAGGCTTTATTTATTAAACATGCTGAGGTCTGCCCTCAGTTCTATATTGCTGATGTGTATTTATAAACGAGTACAAAAGCGCAAAAACATTATTCAACGTATTTGCATTGTTAATCAAAAATGTAAATTATTGTTTTTTGGGTTCGTCTTCTGCGAACACATCAATAAAGGCCTGCTGCTGCGCCGTGAGCTTCCATGATGCTGGAACGGTGGTCGCAGGCGCTTTTCGTGCCTTATGCCCGCTGTCACGATGTTGACACATTGGCTTAACCGTATCTGTCCGTACCGTCACTGTCATATTCAACCCCAATATTTCCAGGCGAGGAGAGCAACCGCCGCCCAGAACAGGGCGGAGACGAGAAAGACCGCCAGCCAGGCTTTACGCTTGAGCGCAGGATCCCTTTGCGGTTCTTCACTTCCTGAAGGCATTGCTAACCTCATACAATCGACATCGCTTATCATTTCGTGACCAAACAATTGGTACAATTAATCATCTGTTGAGATAAATCCTAAAGAAACTTTAGCCGAAAAGCCAGTGAATTTGTGCTCAAGGGGAAGGGAAA
>CAMKZP010000318.1 GCA_946477805.1 uncultured Enterobacter sp. | reverse complement strand
AACTCGCGACCCCGACCTTGGCAAGGTCGTGCTCTACCAACTGAGCTATTCCCGCATGTCATCAAGTAAACATCTAACCACTTGATTTCATTGTCGTCCGGCTAACCGTGCCGCCGTTCGATGCGTTGCATTCTACTGATATGACGTTATGAGTCAACGTTATTTTTTGCTTCCCCGGATCGTTTGCTGAAATTTACGGCGAAACGATCACTGTTCAAGCAAATCTCCGCGTGAGGCGTTTAAATACTGCAGCATTGACCACAGCGTTAGCACCGCCGCGACCCACAGCAGGCCGATGCCTGCCCATTCAACCCAGGCGTTCGGGCGCCACAGCATCCAGACCAGCGACGCCATCTGCGCCGTGGTTTTCACTTTGCCGATCCAGGAAACCGCCACGCTGCTGCGTTTGCCCAGCTCCGCCATCCACTCGCGCAGTGCGGAAATAATGATTTCGCGGCCAATCATGGTTGCGGCAGGCAGCGTAACCCACCAGGTGTGGTAATGCTCGGCCACCAGTACCATCGCGATCGCCACCATCACTTTATCCGCCACCGGATCGAGGAATGCACCAAAGCGCGTGCTCTGGTTCCAGCGGCGCGCAAGATAGCCGTCAAACCAGTCCGTGACGGCGGCGATCAGGAAAATCAGCGCACAGGCGAAGGGAGCCCAGACGACCGGCAGGTAAAATGCCAGTACAAAGAACGGGATAAGCACGACGCGAAAAAGAGTGAGCAACGTAGGGATATTAAATCGCATGATGACGGTAACTGTCTGTTGTCAGTAAAATTTAGCCCTATGTTGCTACAGAGCCCTCAATGTTTCAACGAGTAGTAGATCTTTTCTGCCAGCCCTTGCGAAATACCCGGCACTTTTGCAATTTCTTCCATGCTGGCATTGAGTAATCCTTGCAATCCGCCCATATACTTCAGCAGCATCTGACGACGCTTCGGCCCAACGCCGTCGATGGTCTCAAGCGTACTGGTGTTTTTGACCTTCGCCCGTTTTTTGCGGTGGCCGCCGATGGCGTGATCGTGCGATTCATCACGGATGTGCTGAATCACGTGCAGCGCCGGGGAATCAGGCGGCAGGCTAAAGCCCTCCCCCTCCGGTTCAAAGAACAGCGTTTCGAGGCCAGCTTTGCGATCAGTACCTTTCGCGACCCCTAACAGCAGCGGATGCCGCTTGTCCCACTCGACGTCAAGGGCGTCAAATACCGCCTTCGCCTGGCCAAGCTGCCCTTTCCCGCCGTCGATGACGATGACGTCCGGAATTTTACTCTCCTCAATAGCCTTGCCGTAGCGGCGGCGGAGAACCTGATTCATTGCGGCATAGTCGTCGCCCGGCGTGATGCCGGCAATATTGTAGCGGCGATACTCCGCGCGCACCGGGCCGTTGGCATCAAAAACGACGCAGGAAGCAACGGTCTGCTCTCCCATCGTATGGCTGATGTCGAAACACTCCATGCGTTTAACTTCCGGCAGCTTTAACAGCGTCGCCAGCGCGGCTAAACGCTGGTTAACCGTAGAGTGCTGGGAACGTTTTGTCGTCAGCGCCGTCGCGGCGTTGGTTCGCGCCAGCTTCAGATAGCGAGCGCGATCGCCCCGCGGTTTGGTCTGCACGTTGACCCGACGCCCCGCCAGCGCGGAAAGGGAATCCGCCAGCAGGGTTTTATCGTCAAGATTAAAATCAAGCAGGATCTCAGACGGCAGCGTGCGCATCTGGCTTCCCTGCAGGTAGAACTGGCCGACAAACGTCTCGACCACTTCCCCAAGCTCCGTACCGCCCGGCACTTTCGGGAAGTAGCTGCGGCTGCCCAGCACTTTGCCCTGGCGGATAAACAGCACGTGAACGCAGGCCAGCCCGCTGTCGAACGCGACGCCGATCACGTCCAGATCGTCGCCGGTATTGGAGACAAACTGTTTCTCGGTCACGCGGCGCAAGGCCTGGATCTGGTCGCGGATGCGCGCGGCTTCTTCGAACTCCAGCGCGCCGCTGGCTTTCTCCATCCTTGCGATAAGCTGCGTGAGAACCTGATCGTCCTTTCCAGCCAGAAACAGGCGAACATACTCCACCTGCCGGGCGTATTCGTCCTCGCTCACCAGACCGGCTACGCACGGCCCCAGGCAGCGGCCAATCTGGTACTGCAGGCACGGCCGGGAGCGGTTACGGTAGACGCTGTTTTCGCACTGGCGAACCGGGAAGATTTTTTGCAGCAGCGCCAGCGTTTCCCGAACGGCATAGCCGTTAGGAAACGGGCCGAAATATTCCCCTTTCGCATGCTTTGCTCCACGGTGCATCGCAAGACGCGGGTGGGTATCGCCGCTCAGGAAGATAAACGGGTAGGACTTATCGTCGCGCAGCAGCACGTTGTAGCGCGGCTGATACAGCTTGATGTAGTTATGTTCAAGCAGCAGCGCTTCTGTCTCCGTATGGGTGACGGTGACATCAATATTCTGAATAAGTGCGACCAGCGCTTCGGTCTTGCGTGAGGCAAGGTTGCTGCGAAAATAGCTGGAAAGGCGCTTTTTTAAATCCTTTGCCTTACCGACGTAGATAACCGTCCCGCCAGCGTCGTACATGCGGTAGACGCCCGGCTGGCTGGTGACGGTTTTAAGAAATGCTTTTGAATCGAACGCTTCACTCACTGACTTAATAATGACTCCGCATTGCACAGACCATGACGAATGGCCAGGTGAGTCAGCTCAACGTCACCGTGAATGTTCAATTTACTGAACATACGATAGCGGTAGCTGTTAACCGTTTTCGGGCTGAGATTCAGCTGTTCTGAGATCTCATTCACCTTCTGACCTTTGGTGATCATCAGCATAATCTGCAATTCGCGCTCGGACAAACTGGCAAACGGCGAGGCTGTTTTCTCCGGTTCGATCTGGCTCAGCGCCATCTGCTGGGCAATATCGGATGCGATATAGCGCTGCCCCGAGTACACAGAGCGAATAGCGTTAACCACGTCCTGAGGCGCGGCACCTTTACTAAGATAGCCAGCGGCGCCCGCCTGCATCACTTTGGCCGGGAGCGGGTTTTCAGTATGAACGGTCAGCATGATGACTTTGGTATCAACAAAGGTGCGGGCAATTTTACGCGTGGCTTCCAGCCCACCGATACCGGGCATGTTCATATCCATCAGCACCACGTCAGCCGAGTTTGCACGACACCATTTAATGGCATCTTCACCACAGCACGCCTCACCGGCAACTTTAATACCCTTTATATCTTCAAGTATGCGACGTATCCCTGCGCGCACCAGTTCGTGGTCATCAACAAGAAGGACGTTGATCAAAGGAAATGTCTCCAGAATAGGGATAACGCTACTGACTGCTAATGGCGTTTATATTAACGGTTTTCCCGGCAAGTTTAAAACGTTTAAAAAGCGGCTATTCGATTTCGCTCTCGTTTTTGGAAATTAGGCTGTACAGCGGGTGGAAAGAAAACACGCTTAGTTTGGGCTTTTGCGGCTATTTTTAAGCACCTGTATTCAAAAGGTTACATAAACAGCGCGGGATAACGCCAGCAAAAACAGTTATTAACTTTTTGTAACAACAATTAACGACAAGCGAACCGGCGCAGCACAATTAATTGTCGGTAACCCGTTGAGCAGATTACCCGCACCCGTTGTTTACGCAAATAAACAAAATGCGAAAAGCATAAAAAATAACCACTGCATTTTTTGGCGCGGCTTATGGTATACTCCGCCGCCTTACTTTGACCGTCGCGCTCCAGCGCTGTTTTATAATGAGGAAAATAAATGAGCTCACCTGAATTCGCCACTGCGGAAAATAATCAAGAACTGGCGCAGGAAGTAAACTGCCTGAAAGCGCTGCTGACGCTCATGCTGCAGGCGATGGGCCAGGCCGATGCGGGCCGTGTGATCCTTAAAATGGAAAAACAAATCGCACAGATGGATGACCAGGCAGAATCCGACGTATTTGCCAATACGGTTAAGCAAATTAAACAAGCTTACCGCCAGTAAAAAAAACGGCTGGATGCAGAGCATTCAGCCGTTGTCTTGTCTGGCACGCAGAACATCTTGGTAATCAGATAAGCCCTGTCGCTGCCGCATAGCACGCTATCTGCGTTTTGTTCGGCGCATTAAATTTTTTCTGCATATTCTTCTGATGGAAATTCACCGTGTTCTCCGATATCGAGAGAATGATGGCTATTTCTGCCGACGTTTTACCTTCCGCCGTCCACTTCAGAATTTCCCGCTCGCGCTTGCTGAATTTCATTTCCGGCGGCATCACCGTCTCGTGTTCAAAACGGAGCAGAGACATCAGGGCCATTTGCACCAGTATTTGCAGCCGCAGCTCTATTTCTTCGCTGGATAATTCATTAACCCGCACGCTGGTACGTGATACCGAGAGGAAGCCGAGCGCGTGATTCGGTAACATCAGGCACTGCGTAATACCCGTGCGCAAGCCGTGGTCACGCGCGCCGTCCCATAAATCCTGCGCTTCAGTGAATAATTCGTCCGACCAGGGCAGATGGCCCTGAATGAAATTCTCCGGCTTCAGCACCGGGTCAACTGCAAAATAATTCTCTGACTGATAATGCGCCATCCACGCGTGCGGATAGGTGGAATGCACGGACGTCCTGGGCCGCGTAAAAGGCACGGGATGACGCACGCACAGCGAGAAATATTCGAATTCGAGTGCCTGCGTTTGACGCTGAAGTTCCTGATATACTTCGTCGGCGCAGGTCAGTTCCTGAAACTGACGGACGCATTCCCGCCGCCAGGTAAAAAAGTCTGAATCCCTCATACTTACTAAATGAAGCCTCTGATAAAGATAATCATTATTATGGAGAATATAAC
>CAMKZP010000317.1 GCA_946477805.1 uncultured Enterobacter sp. | reverse complement strand
TCGAGCGCCTGGCAGATGATTACGCCATCCTGACGGGAGTGTAGCCATGGGCATCAAAGTACGTGGCGTTAAGCAGTCGAAAGCCGGGCTCAACCGCATCATAAACGACGTGAGAGGGCGAAAGGTCGTCAGGGCGATACAGTCAGCAATGATAATCGGCAGCTCACAGGCCGCGCTTTATACGCCGATCGACACCTCGACGCTGTTGAATAGCCAGTATCGGGAGTTGATAAACAACGGCGTTCGACTGACGGGTCGAGTGGGTTACACGGCGAACTATGCCGTATTCGTTCATGACCCGAATGTGCCGCAAACCTTCCGTCGCGCCACCGCGCAGAAAGAGTTCCTCACTAAAGGCTTTGAAGACACCCGCAGTCAGATTGATGCCGTAATGCGCAAGGAGCTTTCAGTATGACACCTGCCATGTATGAGCGCGTGCGTAACTACTTCGTTGATGCCGGGCTTACCACTGGCCTCATTGTTCAATTGCTGGCATGGGACGACACAAAGAAGTTAACCGACGCATTCATCGTGTTCCGTCCTAACGGCGGTACCGACATCCGAAATGACCTCGGATCGGACCACTACGTGCTGGTGGATGTCATTTCCGCCAAAGATAAGCGCCGCGCAGCGGCTGAGAAGGCTCAGGAAATCATCAATTATGTCGAACAGAACGACATTACCGACGAATGCCTTGGCCTGATTCAAAATCTCGGAAACATGCCAGCACCAATCCTGACCGAAGAGGGCCGCCTGGTCTTCAGACTCCAGTTCATGTGCGTTTACGGCGAATAACCCCATCACCAACCCATCAGGCTGCCATCCGGTGGCCTTTTTTATTTGAGAGGTACACATGCAAGGCTGTGCTAATGATTTTGGCAAGCTGATCGGGAAAGTAGCTGTGCTACGCATGGCCTTTGGCTGCCCCGACGCAGTGCCAGCGCTTTCCGAGTGGAAGCGTCTCGGCGCTATGACGACCAAGGGAATCGACTATTCGATGAACACCATCAACTCCGAGGCAGATGATGCCAAAGGGCTGGTGGAGAACCTGGTCAACAACATGGATCTGACGATCTCCGGTGAAGGTGAATTTCGCAAGTCTGACAAAGATAACGAGATCGGCGCGTGGCGTATGTCGAAGTACATCTTTGACGAAGTTCAGGCAGGCCGTCAGCCTAACCTGTGGGTTCGTTTCGACTTTGCTGGTGAGAACGCCGGTACTTATATCCAGGGTTACATGAACACCACCTCATGGTCTGGTGACTTCGGTACCAACGATATTTCCACCTTCTCCGGCGAGTGGAAAGTATACGACGCCGACACCGTTGTATTTGAAGTCGCTGATTCCATCGCAGCCACTGGCGTTGAGGTTACCCCTGCAACTGCTTCTCTGGTCGTTGGTGCAACCCAGCAACTGAGCGGTGCAGTTCAGCCAACCGATGCGACTAACAAAGCGATCACCTGGACGACCTCGGCTCCATCTATCGCAACCGTCAGCTCAACCGGCCTGGTAACGGCCGTCGCCGCCGGCACCGCGACAATTACGGCTACAACCGCAGATGGTGACCTCACCGATACCTGTGCTGTTACCGTGACTGCTGCACCGTAATCACTACAAAGGGCGGCGTGCTGCCCTTGATACTGATTATGGAGATTTATATGACCCCTTTGAAAGAAATTGGCGAGTGCTTGATAGGCGCTGGAGAGCGGGAATATTTCTTCCGTCCGTCCTTCCGTAGCATGACTCGCATTGGCGAGCCAGACCATATCGTCAGGACGTTCTATGCGCTGTTTAATGACGACGTGGCGAGGATGCTTGAAGCGGCGCGAGAAATTCACAGCGCTATACCAGAGCATCAGCGCAAGTTCTACGCCCACTATTTCGGTGACGTCTCGGTTCCACGTTGGGCGCTTGATGCTGCAGGCTCTGCCGCTTTTGTGCGTGAGGCGCTTCTCTCGGCCATCAATGTCATTCAGTCCTGCTGCGATGAGGATGTTTCCGAGTTAACAGGCTGGCATGAGCCATCACGCACTGGAAGGCGTACGTTTGTATGGCGCTGTGGCTCGCTCCCGCCTGAGAACCTGATTCTGATAGCTCAATCGCTGATCATGCATGGCGTTATCGGACGGGCCAAGGTTCGTAAGTTGCAGAAGCACGAAAGCAAGGAAACGACTCCAGAGTTTCATGCGACTGAATACATCATGGCAGCGCGAAACCATTTCGGAATCAGCAGGGAAGAGGCTGAAAACCTCACAATGACTGAATTTGCGATGATGCTTAACGCCAAATACCCTGACCAGAAAGGCTTCACCCGGGAAGAGTACGACGCTGTTATGGACGATGACGATCGCCGTTGGCAGGAAATGATTGAGCGCGAAAAATCAGTAAAGAAGGCCGCCTGAGTTAATAATGGATGTACCGTAATTGCCTGACCGGGCGTAATATGGCTCGAAAATAATACTCAGGGGATAAGAGTGAAGAAAATACTTTTGGCTTTGGCGATTCCACTGGTTCTGGCTGGCTGCAAGCCTGGCGAGGAAAAGGCAATATCTTTAGCGAAATCTGAAGTTGCTGCAAATCTTAAAGACCCGGCTAGCGCGCAGTTCCGCAACGTGAAAGTAGCAAAAATGATGGATGCTGACCAGGGCAGTGTCTTTGCTATAGTTTGCGGGGAAATTAACGGTAAGAACGGTTTCGGGGCCTATGCGGGGTTTCATCCTTTCTTCGTTGAGCTAAACATGAAATCGAAGGGGATGTTCTCCAAAGGCGTCGATTACAAGCTTGGCGATCACTTCCTCAGCTCGAAAGATACGCCACCACCGCCGGCCTACACCGAACGATGCCAATAAACGACATGAATAACTAACCCACCTCTCGGTGGGTTTTTTTATGCCCGGAGAAAAGTGATGTCTGAGAAAGCAGGCGCGATTTATTGCGACATCGAGGCAGATGTTTCTGGCTTGCTGAAAGCGCAGGGGAAGGCCAATAAGTCACTCGACTCAATCGGCAACTCTGCAACCAGCGCAGCCAAAAAGATGGATGAGCTGCAGACTAATATCAACCGCGTGGCTGGCGCTATTGCGGCGTCACTCGTTGTTGACTGGGGTAAGGCGTTTCTCGTTGCTGCTGACAACATGAGCCAGCTCAACGCGCGCATTGAGCGTCTGACAGGGAGCGCTGCAGCGGCATCGCAGACAATGCAGGCCTTAATGCGCATAAGCTCGGCAACGGGCGGCTCACTGCAGGACACCGCGAAGCTGTGGGAAACCCTCAGCACAGCGTTGCGCGATACCGGCGCGACGAACGGCCAGATCATTCAGCTAACCGAAACACTTCAGAAAATCGGGCGTATTGGTGGATCCTCATCCGAGGAAATGGCGAATGCGCTCCGTCAGTTCGGCCAGTCAATTTCCTCAGGCACTGTCCGGGCGGAGGAGTTCAACTCCATCCTCGAGCAGATGCCTGAACTGGCGCGGCAGATCGCCGCCGGAATGGGTGTAAGCATCGGTGAGCTGCGACAGCTGATGCTCGACGGGAAGTTGACGGCGGAAGATGCCCTCAACGCCATTCAGAAACAGACCGGATCAGTAAACGCTGAGTTTGAGAAACTCCCTCGTACGCTTTCCCAGGCCAATACAGCGCTTACAAACTCATTTCTGTCGATGATTGACTCTGTTAACCAGGCAACAGGTGCAAGCACAGGCCTGGTTGCGGTTATCGACTCTATGACCGCTGCACTGGACAGGCTGGTGGGAAAAGCGGCATCGGCAGACGCTCAGATCTCTGATTTGAACAGCACCGCTGAAATGTTTACCCGCCGGGCTCGCACCTGGTCCTGGCTTGGGCTTGATGGTTGGGAGGCGCAAAACAAAGCCCTGGCCGGGCTGAGCAATAAAGCCGCCATGCTGGTTGGCGATCTGGCTGCTGTTTCCAAAGCATCACAGACCGCGGCTAACACAAAGCCGATCGAGATTAAAACGACCGGCTCAGCTACTGGCAGCAAAGCGAAGGGCGGAAAGTCTGCTGCTCAGAAAGAAGCTGAGCAGTACGCTAAAGCGCAGGAGACGGTTAACCAAAAACTGGACGAGCTGAGGCAGAAGGCCGAGTTGTCAGCTGGCAGTGTTGGTGAGTTATCTCGAGCTCAGGCCGTGCTTAATGCACAGCAGTCTCTCGGCAATGATGCGACACAGGAACAGGTCATTCTGGCTGGGCAATACGCGGCTAAAGCCTGGGATAACGCCAACGCATTACGCGCCCAGGCCAAGGCAGAAAAGGAACGTACTGACGCTGCCAATAAGTTCAGCACTATCCAGGGTAAAACCAGCAAAACTGCCGGACTGGATAGCCAGTATCAGAAAGACATCGCGGATATCCAACAATACGCCCAACTCTACCCGCAGAAGATCGGAGAGGCTGAGGCGGCTCGCGCTGCTATCGAACAGCAATATCGGGATCAGCGTAACGCGGCGATGTGGGAAGAATGGGCGCAGCAAAACGCGGCCACTCAGGCAGCAGCAGCAGCCTTCGACTCTCTCGGCTCGGTTGCCAGTAACGCGCTAACAGGAATCATCACAGGCAGCATGTCTGCCAGCGACGCAATGCGCAGTATCGGCATGACGGTGCTGAACAGCGTAGTTAACTCGTTCGTCCAGATGGGTATCGAGTGGGTTAAGTCCGCAATAACGGGACAGGCGGCACAAACGGCCGCTATCGGCACGGTGACGGCAGTGCAGACGGCAGCAGTGGCAACACAGACTGCTACCAGCACAGCGGCGGCGGCGACGACTGCTGCGGCATGGACCCCGGCGGCGATCCTTTCCTCAATAGCCTCAATGGGTA
>CAMKZP010000316.1 GCA_946477805.1 uncultured Enterobacter sp. | reverse complement strand
ATCAGATACTTATAACAAAAGATGACGGCAGGATTTCAGTAATATTTTATTTATGTGACACTGAAAAAATAGCTGAAAATGACAGATTGTCATAAAAAAAACTCCACCCGAAGGTGGAGTCTGGCAGGATTATTCGACGGTAACGGACTTCGCCAGGTTACGCGGCTGGTCAACGTCGGTGCCTTTGATGAGCGCCACGTGGTAAGCCAGCAGCTGCAGCGGAACGGTGTAGAAGATGGGCGCGATGACCTCTTCGACATGCGGCATCTCGATGATGTGCATGTTGTCGCTGCTGGTAAAACCGGCATCTTTATCCGCGAAGACAAACAGTACGCCGCCGCGGGCGCGCACTTCTTCGATATTAGACTTCAGTTTTTCCAGCAGTTCGTTGTTAGGTGCCACAACGATAACCGGCATGTCTGCATCAATCAGCGCCAGCGGGCCGTGTTTTAGCTCGCCTGCCGCATAGGCTTCCGCGTGGATGTAGGAGATCTCTTTCAGCTTCAGCGCGCCTTCCAGCGCGATGGGATACTGATCGCCGCGGCCGAGGAACAGCGCGTGGTGTTTGTCAGAGAAATCTTCCGCCAGCGCTTCGATGCGTTTGTCCTGAGACAGCATCTGCTCAATACGGCTCGGCAGCGCCTGCAGGCCGTGAACGATGTCGTGCTCAACGGACGCATCCTGGCCTTTCAGGCGCGCCAGCTTAGCCACCAGCATCAGCAGAACGGTCAACTGGGTGGTAAAGGCTTTGGTGGAGGCCACGCCGATTTCGGTACCGGCTTTGGTCATCAGCGCCAGATCGGACTCACGCACCAGCGAAGAGCCCGGCACGTTACAGATGGCCAGAGAGCCCAGATAGCCCAGCTCTTTGGAGAGACGCAGCGCCGCCAGCGTATCCGCCGTTTCGCCAGACTGGGAAAGGGTGATCATCAGGCTGTTACGACGCACGGCAGACTTGCGGTAGCGGAATTCAGACGCGATTTCCACATCGCACGGCACGCCTGCGAGGGATTCGAACCAGTAGCGAGACACCATACCGGAGTTGTAGGACGTGCCGCAGGCCACGATCTGAATATGCTCAACCTTGCCGAGCAGTTCATTCGCGCTGGCGCCCAGCTCGCTCAGATCCACTTCCCCGTGGCTGATGCGCCCGGTCAGGGTGTTTTTGATCGCGTTCGGCTGCTCGTAAATCTCTTTCTGCATGTAGTGACGGTACGCGCCTTTATCGCCCGCGTCGTACTGCAGGTTTGATTCGATCTCCTGACGCTTCACCTGCTCGCCTTTGGTGTCGAATACGGTCACGCTGCGGCGCGTCACTTCCGC
Organism: uncultured Enterobacter sp.; assembly: GCA_946477805.1. Classification (GTDB taxonomy): domain Bacteria; phylum Pseudomonadota; class Gammaproteobacteria; order Enterobacterales; family Enterobacteriaceae; genus Enterobacter. The sequence continues at coordinate 3,518 of CAMKZP010000316.1, read as the reverse complement.
GATGTCGCCCTCTTCAAGGAAGATGAAGCGGCGGGTCACCGGCAGAAGCGCCAGCTGATCGGAGGCGATAAAGTTCTCGCCCATGCCGAGACCGATAACCATCGGGCTACCGGAGCGCGCGGCCAGCAGCGTGGACGGGTCGCGGGAATCCATGATCACCGTGCCGTAGGCACCGCGCAGCTGAGGGATCGCGCGCAGCACCGCTTCGCGCAGCGTGCCGCCCTGCTCGAGCTCCCAGTGCACCAGGTGAGCAATCACTTCGGTGTCGGTTTCAGAGACGAAGGTATAGCCGCGCGCAGTCAGCGCTTCGCGCAGCGGTTCGTGGTTTTCAATAATGCCGTTGTGAACGACCACGATGTGTTCAGACACATGCGGGTGCGCGTTACCTTCAGACGGTTCGCCGTGCGTTGCCCAGCGGGTGTGCGCAATACCGGTCCCCCCGTGCAGAGGATGTTCTTCCGCGGCCTGGGCCAGCATCTGAACTTTACCGAGGCGGCGCAGGCGGGTCATATGACCTTCTGCATCGACAACGGCCAGACCGGCAGAGTCGTAGCCACGGTATTCCAGACGACGTAAACCTTCGAGAAGGATTTCAGCAATATCACGCTGCGCAACTGCGCCAACAATTCCACACATAGTTTTAGATTCCGAATTTAGGCATGATGCCTGCGTTGTCGCTGACCTGTATTTGCCCTTTCCGGGCGCCCCGAGCCTTGTAGAGAGTGGGGTTATAATTTTGGATACTGCTTGTGGGGGGAGGATTATGTTATCCCCTCACCCCGGCCCTCTCCCCAAAGGGGCGAGGGAGAAAAACACCGCACCGAACGATCCCCTCTCCCCTTTGGGGAGAGGGTTAGGGTGAGGGGTAAATCCGTTACTTCTTCTTCACCGGACGCTGCCAGCCCTGCTTGTGAACCTGCGGGACGCGGCTCAGCACCAGCTCATTGTCTGCCACATCGCGCGTTACGGTTGTTCCGGCGGCGATGGTCACACCGTTACCGACGGTGACCGGAGCCACCAGCTGCGTATCGGAGCCGACAAACACGTCATCACCGATGATGGTTTTGAACTTGTTGGCGCCGTCATAGTTGCAGGTGATGGTTCCCGCGCCGATGTTCACGTTATCGCCAATTTCCGCGTCGCCCAGGTAGGTCAGATGACCGGCCTTAGAGCCTTTACCCAGGCGGGCTTTTTTCATCTCGACGAAATTGCCCACGTGCGCGCCTTCCAGCAGCTCGGCGCCCGGGCGCAGACGCGCAAACGGGCCAATGGTGCAGGCCGCATCCAGACGGGCATCTTCCACCACGCTGTAGGGGCTGATTTCGCAGTCGTCACCAATCACGCTGTTTTTAATCACGCAGCCGGTGCCAATTTTGACGCGGTTGCCCAGCGTCACGTTGCCTTCAACGATAACGTTAGTATCAATTTCAACGTCGCGCCCGTGGGACAGCGTGCCGCGCAGATCGAAACGCGCCGGATCGCGCAGCATTACGCCCGCCAGCAGCAGCTTCTCTGCCTGCTCGGCCTGATAAATCCGCTCCAGGCGTGAAAGCTGCAGGCGGTTGTTGACGCCGTCGGTTTCGCTGATGCGCGCCGGATGAACGGCGGCAATTTCACGCCCTTCGCGATACGCCATCGCAATGATATCTGTGATGTAGTATTCACCCTGCGCATTATTGTTGTTGAGCTGGGACAGCCAGCGCTTCATATCTGCGCCGTTGGCAATCAGGATACCGGTGTTAATTTCCGCGATCTGGCGCTGCTCTTCGCTGGCATCTTTGTGCTCAACGATACCGGTCACCTTGCCGTTTTCACGGGTGATGCGGCCATAGCCGCTCGGGTCGTCCAGTACCACGGTGAGAAGACCGATGCCGCCCTGCGGCTTGGCTTCACGCAGGCGGGCCAGAGTTTCAACGGAAATCAGCGGGACGTCGCCGTAGAGCATCATGATGTCTTCGTCATCGGCAAAGAACGGGGCCGCCTGCTGCATCGCATGGCCGGTTCCCAGCTGTTCTGCCTGAAGCACCCAGTTGAGCCTGTCGTCACGCAGCGTTTTTTTCAGTAAATCACCGCCGTGGCCGTAGACCAGGTTTACCTGACGCGCGCCTAATTCATTAGCTGCATCAATGACATGCTGCACCATCGGCTTTCCTGCCAGCGTGTGCAACACCTTCGGAAGATCGGAATACATGCGGGTGCCTTTGCCAGCGGCAAGAATGACCACGCTCATCGTATTGTTCAACATACGCGTCCTGACTGTAATTTGAGTGAGAAGTAAAACCCTTTGACGTTGAAAATTCTACATATTTTGCGTCATAAAATGGAGTGGCGCGAAAACGTTCAACATCAGCTGTTAACGGCTATTTGAGGCCAGTTTTACGGGCAGAGTAAATCACTTTTTCTCTGGAAAGTAGCATTCTTTCGGCAAGTCGCTAACCCACACAATAGCTTAGCTATTTTTTTGGATCATGAATAAAGATCCCTCTAAAACAAAACAGCGTTTTAATTGTTCAATAGTGTGACGTTAGAAAAAGAAACAGCGTTTCATCTTGATGATAATGGCGCTCAATTATCAATCAGGAGAATAAGATGAACTATAAAATACCTCTGTCCCTAATGATGTGTAGCGCCTTTGCGGCAACCGCGGCGGAGCAGCCCGTCTGGAAAGCCATTGCGTTCGGGCAGTCAACCGATCTGAATTTCTCATCAAACGTGCTGCCGGAAAAAATCGGCGTGAATGATGTCACACTCGACGGCAGAAAACTGACCCCGCAGGATAGCGTCGATCTGTCAAAACCGGTCACGATTGAGAGCCGGGGCGGCAAAATTGCTAATTCCCACGATGGACTGACGTTTTTCTACACCGAGCTGCCGACGAAAGAGAACTTCGTCTTACAGGCTACCGTTCGGGTCGACCAGTTCGGCCCTGAAAACGGTGCAAAACCCGCCGCGCAGGAAGGTGCCGGGCTGCTGGTGCGCGATGTCCTCGGCGTGCCGCGCCAGCAGCCGCTGAAAGAAGGTTACGAAGAGTTCCCGGCCGCATCGAATATGGTGATGAACGCCATTATGACGCAGGATAAAAAAGATCATCATCGGATCAAGCTGCAGGCCATAACGCGGGAAGGCATTTCGCACCCCTGGGGAGATGCCGGGGCAGAAATCAAAAAGCAGAGCTACCGGGAAGAGGTGGATATCAGCAAGACGCCCGCGTTCCGTTTAAAGCTGGAGCGCACGAACGACGGCTTTATTACCGCGTGGGCACCCGCCGGCAGCGAGGCCTGGGTGAGCAAAAGCGTTTCCCGCGCCGACCTGATTTCCGTGCAGAATCAGGATCGTTACTACGTGGGCTTTTTCGCGTCGCGAAATGCCAAAATCACCGTGTCGGAGGCGTCTCTTACCACCTCGGCTGCGCATACGCTGGCGTCTCAGCCCTGGCAGGCAAAACCCCTTCCGGTGGTGGTCCAGCTCGCCTCTGCGAGTAAAAGCGCATCCGAGCGCTATCAGGTTCAGGCTCGCGC
>CAMKZP010000315.1 GCA_946477805.1 uncultured Enterobacter sp. | reverse complement strand
AGCTTTGCGTTGCAATTCTTTTTCGACTTCGGCGGCGCGCCAGATGTTGTTCAGGACATGCACCATCGCTTTTGCGGAAGATTCAACGATGTCGGTCGCCAGGCCGACGCCGTGGAAGCGGCGGCCGTTGTAGTTGACCACGATGTCTACCTGGCCCAGCGCATTTTTGCCCTGGCCTTTAGCCGTCAGGTCATATTTGACCAGCTCAACGTCAAACTCGGTGACGCGGTTGATGGCCTGATAAATGGCGTCGACAGGGCCGTTGCCGTTTGCCGCTTCGGCTTTGATCTCATCGCCGCAGGCCAGTTTGACCGAGGCGGTGGCGATGTCGCTGGAGCCGGACTGCACGCTGAAGTAATCCAGACGGAAATGCTCGGGCTCTTCCTGCTGTTTGTTGATGAACGCCAGCGCTTCCAGGTCATAGTCGAATACCTGGCCTTTTTTATCCGCCAGCTTCAGGAAGGCGTCGTACAGCTGATCCATGTTGTAATCGCTGTCCTGATAGCCCATCTCCTCCATGCGGTGCTTCACCGCCGCACGGCCGGAACGAGAGGTCAGGTTCAGCTGGACCTGGTTCAGGCCGATGGATTCCGGCGTCATGATTTCGTAGTTTTCACGGTTCTTGATGACGCCGTCCTGGTGAATACCCGAAGAGTGAGCGAAGGCACCCGTGCCGACAATCGCTTTGTTAGCCGGAATGGGCATGTTGCAGATTTGGCTGACGGTCTGGCTGGTACGCCAGATTTCGTTGTGATTAATGCGCGTATTCACGTTCATGATGTCTTTACGCACCTTAATCGCCATGATTACCTCTTCCAGCGAACAGTTACCCGCACGTTCACCGATGCCGTTCATCGCGCCTTCTACCTGACGCGCGCCAGCGTGGACGGCGGCGATAGCATTCCCCACCGCCAGGCCCAAATCGTCGTGGGTATGAACGGAGATGATCGCTTTATCAATATTCGGCACGCGGTCGTACAGGCCGGTAATAATGTTGGAAAACTCGAACGGCATGGTGTAGCCGACGGTGTCCGGGATGTTGATCGTTCTGGCGCCCGCATTGATGGCCGCTTCTACAACGCGCGCTAAATCTTCAATGGGCGTACGGCCAGCGTCTTCGCAGGAAAATTCGACGTCGTCGGTGTAGTTACGCGCACGTTTGACCATGTACACCGCGCGCTCAATGACCTCATCCAGCGTGCTGCGCAGCTTGGTGGCGATGTGCATTGGCGAGGTGGCAATAAAGGTATGAATACGGAAGGCTTCGGCCACCTTCAGCGACTCGGCTGCAACGTCGATATCTTTCTCAACGCAGCGGGCCAGCCCGCACACGCGGCTGTTTTTAATGGTGCGTGCGATGGTCTGAACGGATTCGAAATCACCCGGGGAAGAGACAGGGAAACCCACCTCCATCACGTCGACACCCATGCGTTCGAGAGCAAGCGCAATCTGCAGTTTCTCTTTCACACTCAGGCTTGCCTGTAATGCCTGTTCACCGTCACGCAACGTGGTATCGAAAATAATGACTTGCTGGCTCATGGGTTAGGTCCTTGTCAGTCTTAGGGCGCCTTGCTACGAGCATAAAAAAACCCGCGCAGTGGCGCGGGTTTTTAGTCTTACTGGTGACGATTCAACGCTGAATTTCGCCCGCCAGTCTACCGCGCACAGTGGATGCGTTTAGTAGTAGTAGACCGGTGAGGCGAAAGGTGCGAGTCATGAATCGTGCTCCGTTAAATTCAATATGCTTTTAGTGGTACTGGATACGGAGGCGCATGTCAACCCTCACAGGCTAAAAAGAGGATTAAGCGCGGAGCAGTCCAAAAAAAGCGGTTAGCTAATTGTGCTGGTTTTTCTCCAGACGACGCGTGGAATAGTCTTTTTTTGGACTGGAAATTCATGAATAGAATGATTTAAATATAATTAGTATCAATTATACACAAACCATTGCTGACAGTGCGATACATCAGGAAGGATATGTATTGTATTGATTTATAATCTATATCAATAAATTGACGGTGGATAATGTCATCATTAATGTGCCCGCCTGATGATTTGCGGATACATAAAAGTATCAATGGTTAAATAATACTTAAGCAATCATTAACATACAGGGTGATTGTTTATTTGTTTGGGTTATGGTTTTATGCGAACCATAACGTTATTGATATCAATTAAACCGTTTTTTATCTCGTTTTCACAGATAGAAGGGAATGGCAATTTTTGATACGGTACCCTTTATATATTCCGAATTTTAACTTATTCGCTTTCGCTGGTCGTATATGCATGGTAAATCATATTTTCCGAACTTATTACTGTACCTTGGCAAAGGGAGTTTAGCGTGACAGTGGAGTCAAAAATGCCAGAAAATAATATTAGTCAGCCCCAGAACTTTGATGGGGTTAAACCGCAGTTACGCACGGTGGATCTTAATCTGTTGACCGTCTTCGATGCGGTAATGCAGGAGCAGAATATTACGCGCGCAGCCCATTCGCTTGGCATGTCTCAGCCCGCGGTGAGTAACGCGGTCGCGAGGCTTAAGGTCATGTTTAATGACGAACTGTTCGTGCGTTACGGGAGAGGTATCCAGCCTACCGCGCGAGCATTCCAGCTGTTCGGCTCTATCCGCCAGGCGCTGCAGCTGGTGCAAAACGAGCTCCCCGGCTCTGGTTTTGAACCGATAAGCAGCGAACGCGTATTCCATCTCTGCGTGTGCAGCCCTCTGGATAACTATTTGACCTCCCTTATCTATAATAAAGTGGAAGCTATTGCCCCAAATATTCATCTGGTATTTAAATCCTCTCTGAATCAGAACACCGAGCATCAGCTTCGCTATCAGGAAATAGAGTTTGTGCTGGGATATGAAGAGTTTCGTCGGCCTGAGTTCTCCTGCGTCCCGCTGTTTAAGGATGAAATCGTCTTAGTTGCCAGTAAAAAACACCCGCGTATGAATTCACCCCTGCGTGAAAACGACGTTTATAATGAGCAGCACGCCGTGGTTGCCCTCGACAGATATGCTTCATTTAGCCAGCCGTGGTATGACACGGCGGATAAACAGGCCAGCGTTGCCTATCAGGGAATGGCAATGGTCAGCGTATTGAACGTGGTCTCTCAAACTCAGCTGGTCGCCATCGCCCCGCGCTGGCTGGCTGAAGAGTTTTCAGAGCAACTCAACCTGCAAATTTTGCCCCTGCCGCTCAAGCTAAATAGCCGTACCTGTTATCTTTCCTGGCATGAAGCCGCTGGTCGGGATAAAGGACATCAGTGGATGGAAGAGCTGCTTGTCAGCGTCTGCCATCGTTAAGCTCAACAGGATAAACCGCATTAATGCATGCCGTTTATCCTGGTCTTTTTGTTAAACCTGATATTTTATTCTGTGCGCATTTTTTTAGGCCGCTTCTGAACGCGTAAAAATAGATGATTTCCTGATTCATCCCCTTTTTAAACGATGATTTATTCTCTCCTCGGTTTATCTCAGAGGAATTCACCATATCCGTACTCAACGCCTGCGTTTTGTGCTTTATGCACCGCTTCTGACGCCAGGTTTGCTCATTGCCTGCCTTATAACGAGCGGTTAAGGTAACGATCGCTCTGCAAAACAGAAGATGGGTTTCCCCCGTCAGACGACGGCGTGGAAATGAATTCTGCTGGCCGTCTGTAACAAAAAGCCTGGAGGCGAAGCATGGAGATGTTGTCTGGCGCGGAAATGGTTGTCCGATCGCTTATCGATCAGGGCGTAAAGCAGGTGTTCGGCTACCCCGGTGGCGCGGTTCTCGATATTTATGACGCGCTTCATACCGTAGGCGGGATTGACCACGTTCTGGTGCGCCACGAACAGGCTGCCGTGCATATGGCCGACGGGCTGGCGCGCGCTACGGGTGAAGTGGGTGTGGTGCTGGTCACCTCCGGCCCAGGAGCCACCAATGCCATCACCGGGATTGCCACGGCGTACATGGATTCCATCCCGCTGGTTATCCTCTCCGGGCAGGTTGCCACCTCGCTGATTGGTTACGACGCATTTCAGGAGTGTGACATGGTGGGGATTTCACGCCCCGTCGTTAAGCACAGTTTCCTGGTGAAGCAGACGGAAGATATTCCGGGCGTGCTGAAAAAAGCCTTCTGGCTGGCGGCGTCCGGGCGTCCGGGGCCGGTGGTGGTCGATTTGCCGAAGGATATCCTCAACCCGGCGAACAAGCTGCCGTACGTCTGGCCTGAATCGGTCAGCATGCGCTCCTACAACCCCACGACGCAGGGGCATAAAGGCCAGATCAAGCGTGCGCTGCAAACCCTGCTGGCAGCCAAAAAGCCGGTGGTCTATGTGGGGGGCGGTGCGGTGAATTCTGCCTGTGAAGCGCAGCTTCGCGAGCTGATTGAAAAGCTCAACCTTCCTGTCGCATCGTCATTGATGGGGCTGGGAGCATTCCCGGCATCGCACCGTCAGGCTTTGGGCATGTTGGGCATGCACGGCACGTATGAAGCCAACATGACGATGCATAACGCCGATGTGATTTTCGCCGTCGGCGTGCGTTTTGACGACCGCACCACCAATAACCTGGCGAAATACTGCCCTAACGCCACCGTACTGCATATTGATATTGACCCTACCTCTATCTCCAAAACGGTGCCGGCGGATGTACCGATCGTCGGGGATGCGCGGCAGGTTCTGGAGCAGATGCTGGAGCTGCTGACGCATGAGACGGTGGCGCAGCCTCTGGATGAGATCCGCGACTGGTGGCAGCAAATTGAGCTGTGGCGCGGGCGGCAGTGCCTGCGATACGACGCACAAAGCGAAAACATTAAGCCTCAGGCGGTTATCGAAACGATCTGGCGTCTTACTAAAGGCGATGCGTATGTCACGTCTGACGT
>CAMKZP010000314.1 GCA_946477805.1 uncultured Enterobacter sp. | reverse complement strand
TGCTCATGGCCAGCTGGCCGAGGATCACCGCCACCGTGGCGACGGCCGTACCGATGCGCTGCACGGCCAGCACCATAATGACGATGTACGGCACGCCGCACAGCGCGCCCAGCAGCTGCCACTTTGGCACGTCCATCAGGCTGACCGCCTGCTTTGGCTCAAAGAAGAAGATGAGCAGGGCGGTTACCAGCGCGCCAACGGAAAAGGTCAGAAACGCGCTTTTAAATACCCCCACGCGGCTGCCCAGCTGCCCGTTAATGGCAGCCTGAACGCTCAGGGTTGCGCCGCCCAGTACGGCCAACAGAATCATAATCACGGTCATACTTTTACCCCTGTGCCACCAGAACCAGCGCGGCGATGATGAAAACCAGCGCGATAACGCGTTTCGTATCGATCCTGCGGTGCGGCGTACCGAGCAGGCCGTAATGATCGATGATCAGGCTCTTAAACACCTGGCCCGCCAGAATGCCGATCATCGTCATGGCGATGCCGATAACGGGCGTGGCAATGGTCAGAATCACCACGTAGACCGGCCCAAGCACGCCGCCCAGCAGCTGCCAGGCGGGCTGGGCGAAAAACGACGGGCTGTTGCGCGGGCTGAAAAACAGCATCAGCAGAAACGTCAGCGCGGCGCCCACGCCAAAAATGCTGAACGTCGCCCACAGGTCGCCGACCTGTCCACCCAGCGGCCCCAGCAGGCCCGCCTCCACGGACAGCCCCATCCCGCCGGCAATCACCAGTAAAATCAAAATCAATTGCATAGTGTGCTTCTCCCTTAATCAGGCGGAGAAGATTACGCCTTACCATCGATGAGAAAAATGCCATAATGCAGGAAACAGCTTTGCAGGATATGCATTAATGACAGACGCCGGAAATATCAGCCTGCGCGCGGTGCTGATCTTCATTCAGGTTTACGACGCGCAGAATTTTTCTGCCGTGGCGCGGCGGGAGGGCGTTGCCGCTTCGCAGGTCTCACGCGCGATCCACCAGCTGGAGGACGCGCTCGGCCAGCAGCTTTTTTACCGCAACACGCGCGCCGTTATTCCCACGGAAAGCGGGCATCTTTTTATCCGCTATGCCCGGGCGATGGCGGGAAATCTTGAGGAGGCGAGGCGGGAGCTGGACGAGCGAGCCCTCGAGCCAACGGGCCCGATTCGGATTAACTGCCCGGTGTTTTTTGGGCAGCGGCACGTGGCTCCCGGCCTGGCGGGGCTTTCAGCGCGCTACCCCCGGCTCAGCGTTGAGCTGACGCTCACCGACGACTTTGTCTATCGCGGATCGTCCGGGCCTAACCGCTGGCTGATGCGTCGGCCGGGCGAGGCGTGGGTTCACTATCCCGTTGCGCCGCTGATGACCTCGAACAACGCGGAGACGCTGCTCGTTGCCGCGCTGGGCGGGATGGGCATCGTGCTGTTTCCCGACTGGCTGGTGAGTGAAAGGCTGAAAAGCGGGGAACTGGTGTCGCTCCTGCCGGAGCATGAATGCGGGATAAACACCGAGCCGCAGACCCTTGCGGCGATCTATCCCCATACGCGTCATCCGCCCCTGAACGTCAGGGCGGTGATTGACTATTACGTGGCGCTGTTCGGCACGCCGCTGTACTGGCAGGCCTGAGCGCTAGCGGGAAAGCTCGCGGCGCACGATGTCGGCCCCGGCGCTGAGCGCCTTCAGCTTGCCGTTAGCCACCTGGCGGGAAAGGGGAGCCATACCGCAGTTGGTCGACGGGTAAAGCCTGTCGGCCTCCACAAACTGCAGCGCTTTGCGCAGCGTGTCGGCAACCTCTTCCGGGGTTTCGATATGGTTGGTCGCCACGTCGATCGCGCCCACCATCACTTTTTTACCGCGGATCAGCTCCAGCAGGTCCATCGGCACGCGCGAGTTGTGGCATTCCAGGGAGATAATGTCGATGTTCGAGGTTTGCAGCTTAGGGAACGCTTCTTCGTACTGTCGCCACTCCGAACCCAGGGTCTTTTTCCAGTCGGTATTGGCCTTGATGCCGTAGCCGTAGCAGATGTGCACCGCGGTTTCGCACTTCAGCCCTTCGACGGCGCGCTCCAGCGCGGCGATACCCCAGTCGTTCACCTCATCAAAAAAGACGTTAAAGGCGGGTTCATCAAGCTGGATGATATCGACCCCGGCCGCCTCCAGCTCGCGGGCCTCCTGGTTGAGAATTTTGGCAAATTCCCAGGCCAGCTTTTCGCGGCTTTTATAATGGGCATCATAAAGCGTATCGATCATGGTCATCGGGCCCGGCAGCGCCCATTTGATCGGCCTGTCGGTGAGCTGGCGCAGGTACTTTGCGTCGTCGACGAACACCGGTTTTTGACGCGTCACGGCGTCCACGACGGTGGGGACGCTCGCGTCGTAGCGGTTGCGAATGCGCACGGTCTGGCGGTTCTCAAAATCCACGCCGCTCAGGTGTTCAATAAAGGTGGTCACGAAGTGCTGACGGGTCTGTTCGCCGTCGCTCACGATATCGATCCCGGCGCGAAGCTGTTCGTCCAGCGACAGGCGCAGCGCATCCTGTTTACCGGCGGTTAATTCATCGTCCTGTAATTTCCACGGCGACCACAGGGTTTCCGGCTGGGCAAGCCAGGTTGGCTTAGGCAGGCTGCCTGCCGTGGACGTTGGGAGCAATGTTTTCATAATGAAAGACCTTATTCGATAAATTAAAGCGTGAAGTGATGAGACCACTGCTCAAGACGCTGCTGGAAAGGCTTAATAAATTGCTCTTCCGTATATTTACCCTGCTGGATCGCCAGCTGGCTGCGCTCTTCCCGGTCATAAACAATTTTGGTTAAGGAGTGATCCTGCTGGTTCAGATCCGGCTGATAATAGTGTCCCGCCGTAGAGTTGGCGTTATAAATTTCAGGGCGATAAATCTTCTGGAACGTTTCCATGGTGCTGATGGTTGCAATCAGCTCCAGGTTCGAATAATCGGCCAGCAAATCGCCGGAATAATAAAAGGCGAACGGCGCCGCGCTGTTTTCCGGCATGAAATAGCGCACCTTCAGGCCCATTTTGCCGAAGTACTGCTCCGTCAGGGAGGTGCCGTCAGGCTGGTATTCGATACCCAGTACCGGGTGGGTGTTACCGGTGCGGCGGTAGATGTCCTTGCTGGAGACGCTCAGGCAGATAACCGGCGGCTTTTTAAAGTGTTCTTTATATTCGGCAGAGTGGGTGAAGTGCCTGAAAATATTGCCGTGCAGTACACCAAAGTTCTCCGGAATAGTGAAGGTTGACCGATCCTTATTGTGTTCGAGCAGCAGGACGCTGAAATCATAGTCGCGCACCCAGGACGAGAAGTTATTCCCGACAATGCCCTCGATGCGTTCATGGGTTTTTTTGTCGACGATAAAGGTTTGCAGTATTTCAATCGCCGGAAAACTCTTTTCGCCGTCGATATGAATATCAACGGAAATAATCTCCAGCTCAACGGAATAGCGGTCGGCATGTGGATTATCCCAGCGCGCCAGGGCGTTAAAGCGGTTGTTAATCATCACAAGCGTATTGCGCAGGTTTTCCTGACGCTTTTCCCCGCGCGCCAGGTTGGCAAAGTTGGTGGTGGTACGCGTATTTTCAGACGGGTTATAGTTCTCATCAAAGCAACTGCGCTTAAGCGTCCAGGTGAAATCGTTACTCATGGTGGTTATGCATCCTAAGTTCATGTTGCCAGAAAGTTATCAATGCATAATTTATGCCTGAGCCGGTGGCAGAGGGGAAGTGACTTAATTTCACTGCAACATGAGCGAACTTCATGAACGGGCTAATTCCAGGTATAATCCCCAACCTGTCCAACCGGTTTAGAAACGATCATGACGAAACTCACCTTACAAGAGCAGATGTTGAAAGCGGGCCTCGTGTCCAGCAAGAAAATGGCCAAGGTTCAGCGCACGGCGAAAAAATCCCGCGTGCAGGCTCGCGAGGCGAGAGAAGCCGTGGAAGAGAATAAAAAAGCGCAGATCGAGCGGGACAAGCAGCTCAGCGAGCAGCAGAAACAGGCGGTGCTGGCGAAAGAGTTCAAAGCCCAGGTGAAGCAGCTGATTGAAATGAACCGCATTACCGTTTCAAGAGGCAACATCACCTTCAATTTCACCGACGGTAATCTGATTAAAAAGATAGACGTCGATAAGCCAACTCAGGCTCAGCTCATTAACGGCCGCCTGGCTATCGCGCGTCTGGTGATCAATGCGAACGGCGACTGCGAATACGCGATTATCCCGGCGGTCGTCGCCGATAAAATTGCCCAGCGCGATGCCGACAGCATCGTTCTGAACAGCGCGCTGAGCCAGGAGGAGCAGGATGAAGACGATCCGTACGCGGACTTCAAAATTCCTGACGATTTGATGTGGTAAATCCCGCTTAAAACGGTGCAGCGTGCCGGGCGTGGATCGCCTCGCCGCTCACCGGATGCACGAAGTCCAGCCCGCTGGCATGCAGCATCAGCCGCGGCGCCTCCCCGGTGCCCGGTCGTTCACGTCCACCATACAAATCGCAGCCTAGAATCGGATGGCCCAACTGCTGGCAGTGAATGCGCAGCTGGTGGGTGCGCCCGGTCTCGGGCGTCAGTTCCACCCGCGTTAACGGCAGCTCCGCGCCCTGATAAAAACGCTCAACGACCCGATAGCGGGAGCGGGCCGGTTTGCCGGTCGCGGCGCAGATCGACATCAGCGGAAACAGCGCCGGATCTTTGGCAATCGGCGCGTCGATAACGCCCTCGTCGCATTCCAGGTGCCCGCAGAGCAGCGCACTGTAAACCTTGCTCACGGCGCGCTGGCTGAACTGGCGGCACAGCGCGGCGTTGATCGCTTTATTAAGCGCGATCGCCATGATGCCGGAGGTGCCAAAATCCAGACGGTGCACCAGCGTGCAGCCGGGGAAGTTCTGCACCAGGCGGTAATGCACGGAATCGAGG
>CAMKZP010000313.1 GCA_946477805.1 uncultured Enterobacter sp. | reverse complement strand
CACCCGCCGTCACGGAAGGTTTTAACGGGTTAAGAACATCGCCGCCAAGCGAGCTGCGCGAGCGCACGTCAAAAGCGAACTCAGACATATTCGCCCTGGCGAGAATAATGGCCCCTGCGGCCCGCAGGCGCTGCACGACGAGGGCATCCGCGCTCGCCGTGAGCTGTGCCAGCCTCCTGCAGCCGAGGGTTATCGGCAGCGAGGCGCAGGCAATATTGTCTTTCACAATGAGCGGCACGCCGTGTAAGGGACCGACGATCTGCCCTTTACGCCTGAGCATGTCATAGCATTCCGCCTGTTTTATCGCCCTGGGGTCGACGCCCGAGATAGCGTTCAGATGCCGCTGCCGGTCGATAATGTCCAGCCGACGGGCGATCTCTTCTCTGCATTCAGCCGGGGGGATCAGACGCATTTTGCGCATAGTGTGAGTTTCCCATTGTGAACACGGCAGGCCGTTCAGCCTGCCAGCGTTAGCCACTTAATCCTGCAAACCCGCCGTGATAGCATCAATATCCTGCGGGCGAAGGCGGATCTCCGCAGCGCGACGGTGCCCCTGCATGCCCTCGGTGCGGCTTTGACGAACCGCCGGTTCCGCGATGGCAGGAATGCCCTGCTCATCAATCCACTGATGCGTACAGACTTTGACGTAGGCCCCGACCCACAGCCCGCCGGTATAGCGCGCCGCGGCCATGGTCGGCAGCGTATGGTTGGTGCCACAGCACTTATCCGAGAAGACCACGCTGGCGTTTTGCCCGATAAATAAAGAACCGTAGTTGCGGATCTTCCCGGCGGTGGCGTGCGGGTCGCGGGTGTGTACCTGCAGGTGCTCGGTCGCCATATGGTCGGCAAAGGCGATAAGCTCATCTTCCGTGCGGCAGACGACGATTTCGCCCTGACGTCGCCAGGCTTCTCCGGCCGTGGCAGCCGTGGGCAGGCTGCCCAGCTGGCGCGTCATTTCGGCAAGGGTCCGCTCCGCAATCTCCGGGCTGGTCGTGGCCAGGCCTACGCGGGTATGGACGTCATGCTCCGCCTGCGCCAGTAAATCGGCGGCCAGAATACGCGGGTCGGCGGTCTCGTCAGCCAGCGTGAAAATTTCGCTCGGACCGGCAAGCGCGTCGATCCCCACTTTGCCAAAGACCTGGCGCTTCGCTTCATTCACATACGCGTTGCCGGGACCGACGATTTTGTCCACCGCCGGAATGCTCTCCGTTCCCCAGGCCATGGCCGCGATCGCCTGCGCACCGCCCACCCTGAAGATACGGTGCGCGCCCGCGAGATGGCAGACGGCGATCATCGCGGGGTGCGCTCCCGGCGGCAGGCAGGCAACGATCTGCTCGCAACCGGCCACGGTGGCGGGCACAATTGACATCACCGGCGCAGACAGGATGGGATATCGCCCGCCGGGTACATAACACCCTACGGTCTGAACCGGAATGATGCGATGCCCAAGATGCACGCCGGGCAAGGTTTCAATCTCAAGCGGCAGCATCGTGGCGAACTGGGCCTCTGCGAAGCGGCGCACCTGCGCAATGGCAAACTCGCTGTCGCGGCGGGTCTGAGGGTCCATGCCGGCCAACGCCGCGTCAATCTCCGCGGCGGTTACCTCAAGCTGCGGCGGGACGACCTTGTCAAACTGCTGAGAAAACGCCTTCAGCGCGCTATCGCCCTCTTCCTTCACGCGTGAAATGATGGCGCTTACCGTCTCGCTCAGCGAGCGATCGGCCTGTTCGTCCTGCCCCTGCGGGCGTTTTACCCAGCGAACCTGGTTCACAATCGACTGTACGGACATTATGCGTTCTCCATCTGACCAAGTTTGATTTGCGCCAGCAGCGCCAGGTGATCGTAAACCACCCACTCATCGACAATTTTGCCGTTCACGATGTGATAATGAGACATGCCCATCACGAACAGGCGCTCTCCGGTAGGTTTACCCAGCTCGCCGTAGCCCAGATGATGGCCTTCCATTATCCAGCGGATAGCAACCTTAACGCCGCCTTCGTCACAGGGGTTGGAGCAGATATGCTGCGGAAGCCACGCGCCGTCCGGGATCATGCCTATCAAAGCCAGCGTCTGGTGCGTCACGGAGGCGATACCGTACAGCTCTTTCATCAGCGGCCCGTGATACTGCACGTTTGCGGCATAAACCTCTTTAATTTTGCCCAGCATCCGGCGGTTATAAATTTCGTGCATCCAGCGCAGGCACTGCTCTTCGGTATCGGTATGGGCGATAGAAATATCGCATTCAATGTCCGGCGGGTACTGTCCCAGCATGCGGCCATTCTCACCGATATCGGTCACGCGGAAGCCTTTATCAAACTGCTCTTTCGCCATGTTAAAGGCGATGTCATCCGTATTCAGCCCCAGCTGTTTCATCAGCGCCATGTTGTCGCTCACCACCCACTCGCGGTAAATCTTGTTCTCGTGGATCATGCAGTCAGCCACGGTGCGCGTAACAAACGTGCGGTTAGTGGGTTGCCCGAGATGGCTGAACTGGGTGTGACGACCGGTACCGGTCACCAGGTGCGAGGTGTAAAATCCATCAACGTCATTGCCGTTCCAGATAACCTGCGTTGCCATCCCGCGACGTTCAGGAAATGCCACTAATCTTTTCAGGGTATCCTGGACCACCTCTTCCCGGGTATAAAGCGTGCCCAGCGCATTATAGAGCACACAGTTATGGGTATAATGGGTATAAATTAATCCGACGTCGCGCTCATCCCATATTTTATGCGTACAGCGCACGATATAATCGACAATATCCGTATAGCACTCGTCAAAACCTCTTAACGGCTGCGCGCGTTGACGTTTTTCCGGAACCAGATCGATAAAATCGCGGCGCTCAACCTGTAATACCGGCTCTTCACGCTGAATTTTATTATTATTTTTTTCGGGTACTGCCGGGGCTTTATTTGTTACTTCGGATGAAGACATGAGACCTCCTGCATTGATGTTCACTGTTATTAAGACAATAGAAAGCCACATCCAAATAAATGGATGCTATTTTTGCCGCAATCGCTATTGCGGCAAATAAAGCGGGGTAAAATTAAGCGTTAACGATTTGCGACCAAATCGCTAATTCATCTATTCCAAGATATTCACGAATAATAAGGCCGTCCCGTAATTCCAGCTGGCTGATGCCGGTAATGGAAACCGGTTTACGCGTCGGCGCCCCGAATTTACCGTACCCATCATGCCAGGTTAAGAGAGACCAGCGCATTGAAACGCGCACGGGCTCATTGGCATCTTTGCGGACGATCAGGTGGTGAAGCTGCGTTTCGCTGTCGGCGAACGAAGCCCGGTAGCCGGAGAGCAACGCGCTGATTTCCGCCTCTCCGGTGCCCTGACAGTGGCCCGGCGCGTGCAGCGTGGCGGCAGGATGGTACAGCCCCGGCACGGTTCCGCTGTTGCCCCCCGCCCACATGGTCAGATAGCGTTCAACCACTCCCGCAACCGGCCCTTCGACGTCGTCCCCTTCTGGGCCACCCGCCCAGCGCGCGTCCAGTACCTCCGCGGGGGTGTTTTCAAGCCCCAGCTGCGCCCTCGCGCTGCCCATGCTGCGGGCAAATTCGCGCACGTCCAGCCCCAGCTGGGCGACGATAGCCGCGCGATCCTGCAGCAGCCACTCCTGGCGAATCGCGCCGTCGGCGCAGATGCGATCCGCCCAGGTGCGCACCCAGACGCTTTTCCCGGTCGGCGTCCCGAAAAACCCCTCACCCTGGTGGCGAATCGAGGCGACGGTTCGCTGCGAGGCGTAATACTCCCCGCCGGGCGCTTCGGTACAGAGGATATCTTCGGTCAGCACGCTGCGCTGGGGAAAACTGTACATCGCCTCCAGCGTGTGACGCATAAACTGTGAAAGATCGGTCAGCTGCTTTTCCGGGGTAATAAACACCACCGGGTTGGCGTAGAAATCCGCCAGCTGGCCAATATCCTTTTGCTCCCAGACCACGTGGGTCAGCGTATTAATGAACTGCTGTATGGAGTCGAACTGGGGGCTGAAACCGGGCAATCTGCTCATTTAACCTCCTGGGGCTTAAACAGGGATACACCCTCTTTTTCAATCACGCCGCTGTGCGGACGACGGGCGGAGTGGCGCACCACCAGCTGCCCCGGCACGGTAATTTGCTCGGGCTCAATGGTGTCGCTCTCAATCTGCTTCATCAACAGGCCAACGGCCGCCTCCACCATCTCCTGCACCGGCTGGGAAACCGAGGTCAGCGCATAGGACGGCCAGCCGGAGGGGCCGGCGTCGTCATAGCCAATCACCGACAGGTCCTGCGGAATTTGCAGGCCAAACTCGTAGCGGGCAACGTCCATGACCGTCAGCGCCATGTGGTCGTTAGCGACAAAAATCGCGTCCGGTACCGGCGGGACCGAAAAGAGCTGATAGGCCGCGCGGATCGTCTGCCTGGTGTCATAGTCGCCGTGAACCACGCGCACGTCGTCAATTCCTTGTTCCCGTAGCGCGTCCAGATATCCGCGCTGACGGGCGATATTCACCGACGAGTCGGCAACGCCGCCCACGTAGGCGTACCGCTGATGTTCACCCGCCAGCAAAAATTCGGCGATCTGCCGCGCCGCCGCTTCGTTATTGCTGTTGACGCTCGACGCCGTGCCGTTCTCCTGGCTGCGGTTAAACAGCACGACGGGAATACCTGCCGCCAGACACTCTTCGGAGAGATCCAGCGACAGCGTGACCGACGCCAGCACAATACCGTCCACCCGGTACTGCATGATCTGATCGAAAATGCGGTCAACGTTGCCCTCCCTGTCGCCAACAAACAGCAGCAGGTGATAGTTGAGTGTGTCGAGCTTTTGCGCCAGCGCCTCAAGCACCTGCGGATAAAACTGATTGTCGAAATAGGAAATCACCACGCCAATAATGCGCGAGCGGGCGGTATTCAGCGAACGGGCAATCGCGTTCGGGCG
>CAMKZP010000312.1 GCA_946477805.1 uncultured Enterobacter sp. | reverse complement strand
CCGTCACGCGCGTGACGGCATTCACGATGTCATTCATGGTGTCACCCGCGCTTTCCACCAGCACGGAGCCGGTATCCACGCGTGAAACGGAGTCTTCAATCAGGGCCTTAATCTCTTTCGCCGCGTTGGCGCTGCGGCTGGCGAGGTTGCGCACTTCCCCGGCAACGACGGCAAACCCGCGCCCCTGCTCACCGGCGCGCGCCGCTTCCACTGCCGCGTTGAGCGCCAGGATGTTGGTCTGGAAGGCGATGCCGTCAATGACGCTGATGATGTCGGCGATTTTCTTCGAGCTGTCGGCGATGTCATGCATGGTTTTCACCACGCCATCCACCACGCGGCCGCCGCGCTGCGCCGTCTCGGAGGCGCTTTCCGCCAGCTTCGACGCCTGGCGGGCGTTGTCGGCGTTTTGCTTCACGGTGGCGGTCAGCTCCTCCATTCTGGCGGCGGTCTCCTCCAGCGCAGAGGCCTGCTGTTCGGTGCGGGAAGAGAGATCGTTATTGCCCATCGCGATCTCGCTGGTGCC
The DNA here is from genome assembly GCA_946477805.1 of uncultured Enterobacter sp. Classification (GTDB taxonomy): domain Bacteria; phylum Pseudomonadota; class Gammaproteobacteria; order Enterobacterales; family Enterobacteriaceae; genus Enterobacter. The sequence goes on along the minus strand of CAMKZP010000312.1, from coordinate 4,432 downwards.
GGTGTAGATGGCGTCCGAGCCGCTGCGCACGTTGGCGACGGTATCAATCAGCGAGCGCTGCATGTGGTCAACGCTGTTTGCCAGCTCGGTGATCTCATTGCGCCCGGAGACGGTCAGGGTTTTGGTGAGGTCGCCGCTGGCGATATCGCGGATGTGCGCAATGACGTGCCCAAGCGGGTTGAGCAGGATGTGGCGGATGCCGTACCAGACGGCCACCAGCACAATAACCAGCGCCAGCGCGAGGATCGCCATCTGCCACTTGGCAAAACGGTAGTCATTCTGGCTTTGGGTAAAGGCCGAGTGGTACAAATCGCCGCTGGCTTTGGCGTATTCGCCCAGCGCCGCGCCGAGCGCGTTTTGCATCCCCTGCGTCGGCTGTGCGAAATAGGCGTCCATATTGCCGCTCTCCAGGAACTGAATAAGCTCCGTCAGGCCGGCAAAATAGGCGTTATATTTTTCATCTATGCTGGCGCTCGCCTGCTCCATCGCGGGCTGCGGGGCAATCTTTTTGAAGGCGTCATAATGTTTTGCCGCGTCCGCAAGCGTCGCGCGGGCGTTTTTCAGCAGGTCCGTTTTCGCGCTGCTCTGCTGGTTGTTCGGGTCCATCATCATGCGCGCAGAGGAACGGCTCAGGTTGATACGCGTTTGCAGCATCAGGTCCCACGTCGTGGTTAGCTCGCTCTGCTGCATACGCAGGTCGTTCGAGGCTGCGAAGCTGTCCTGGTTCTGTTTTAACGACGAGAAAAAGAGGCCGCCGGAAATAAGCTGAAGAAGTGCGAAAATGACCAGCACCATCATGAGCATGGTGACAACGCGGATACGGTTCAACATACAACACCTTCTTATAGATTTATTAACGGTGTTATCGGCACGGGCCACGGGAACTTTACATTTGCGAAAGGGAAAAGCGTGGGGTCAGAACGTAACGTCGACGATCAGCGTGTCGGTATAGGTTCCGGCAGGGGGCGTTGCCTGGTTGGTGAGGACTTTGGCGGTGTAGTTATAGGTACGCAGCAAACCGTCGGCGCTCAGCTGCGAGGAGGCCGAACTGGCCCAGCGCTCGGCACCGCTGCCGCCCCAGCGGTTGGTCGTCGCCTCTTTATAGATGTCGTAACTCATGTAGTTCGCGCCGCTCACCATACGACGAACGTTGTTCAGGGCGTTGGCACCATTGTTAATTCCTATGGTGTAACTGCTGCCCTTGGTGCAGGTGACGGCGATGGCCTGGGAAACGGTGGGGAAATTTTGCACCAGCGGCGCGCTGTTGAAGTTCACGTCCGGCGTGGTCATCGCGCTGCAGTCGTTAGTCACGTTCATGTTCACCGTGATGCTGGTGTTGGTGGTGCCGGTTTGCTGCCCTGAGAGGCACAGGTTGAGCACCCCGACGGAACAGACGCTGTAGGTGATGCTAAAGTTCAGCGTCACCTGATACGGCCCCGCCGTTACGTTCTGACCGGCAACGGTGCGGAAATAGAGCGGGATATTGTACTGTTTGCCGCCGATCAGGTTTAACAGCGTGCTGCCGCCCCAGGTATAGCTTTTAGTGGTCTGCACTTCGCTGCTGCTCGCGCAGCCGGACTGGCCGCACAGGCGGATGGGGATCACGTCGGCGATGGCGGCGTTGTCGGTGCGCTTCATCGTCCCCCGGCCGTTGGCAGAAACCGACGCCGAGATAAAGTTGAGCGTCACCGAGTCGCTGGTGAGCAGGTTCAAAATGGCGTCGCAGGCGACCACCAGCGTGCCGGTGGTGGCCACCTCTCCGGTACCGCTGAGGGCGAACGAGGTTACGCTGCCAAATGAGGCGTTCACCGTACTCACGTTACAGGCCGCCCAGCTGCCGCCGGAAAACAGCAGCAGGATGAACAGCATCAGGCGTTTCAACGCGCCTCCCGGCAGGTCAGCGGACCGTAGGTTTGCAGTTTATGTTCCGGGTTGGCGCCCACGGTCAGCGAGGCGCTGCAGCGTTTTCCCGCCGGCGTGGTGACGTCCAGAAGATTCACATCGCTGAGGTTTTCCAGCCAGGCAATACCGTCATAGCCCACCACGGCGGTGCTCCGCGAGGCGCGCCTCACCTGGCTTCCCACCGGGATCGGCTGCCCCTGCGCGTCATGGAGGATCACGCTGGCCACCCGCTCCTGCTCCATCGGGAAATCAACCAGATAACCGCTGTTGCGGCGGATCGCCACCCGCCGCTCCGTCTCTTTCAGCCGGGTATCAGCGGGCAGATTCAGCGTGTTAATGCTGTAGCTGGCCGGATAGTAGGCCGATACGCCGCTCACCAGCAGATAGCCGTTACCGTTGGTTTTACCGACCGGCTGGTTTTCATAGCTGACGGGCACGTCCGGATGGCCGTCAGTGCTGATCACCACAAAGGCGTCGTTGATTTTGTTCGCCGCGAACAGTTCACCGTCCATCATCACGATGGAGCCCATCGCCTCACCCCACCAGGTCATCATGCCCTGTTCGCCGTAGCCGCCGCCCTGCAGCTCGATATTGTTGTTGCGCCAGCCCAGCGAGCCCTGCTGGTAGTTTCTCCGCTGCGACTGGTTGGCCCACGCCATGTTCCAGCTCAGGCCGCCGTCGGACGGCATTGAATGGTTGTAGTTGATGCGCTGGGTGCTGCCTGCATCCGGGGTGTTTTCAAAGGTGACGGCGGCGCTGTCGCGTTCCCCCAGCGGCACCTGGAGCGACATCGCCACCGTCCAGTCGCCGCGCTGCTGGTCACGGCTGGCCGCCAGGTAGATGCTGCTTGAGCCCCACAGGTTGCGGCTCCAGGAGAGGTTAAGCAGCTCCGTTTTCTGGCTGTCGAAGCTTTCAACGCCAATCCAGGCCGCGCCGATGCTGCCGTACTGCCCGAGGTTAAAGGTCAGAGAGTATTGATCGGTATTGCGGCTAAAGCTGGCAATGGGCCTGTCGTTTTCGTCATAGACCGTCGGCTGGTCGTACAGCGCCAGGTTGCCAAAACCCCGGCTGCGCCGGGTATGCTGGGTCGCCAGGCTGAACTCGCTGGTGCTGTACTGGTATCCCCAGTTGATTTGCCCGCCGTCATCGTCGCGCATTCGGCTGTGGCTGTACGAGGAGTTAACCACGCCGAAACGACCGAGCTTCAGCACCGTTCCCGCCCCGCCGAGGGCCAGTTCTTCCGCACCCTCCGCGTGGCCCTCCAGCGTCAGCCAGTCCGTCAGGCCGTAGCGCCAGGATCCGCTCCCTGCCGCCGGGCCATAGTCAAAGTTGCGGATGCCATAATTCCGCCGCAGGCTCCCGAGGGTTACCGCCCCGTCGCTCAACCCTTCCTTTAGCAAATCGCTGGTGACGTAAAACGGCAGCGTGGTGCTGACCTGACGCCCCAGCGCATCGGTGGTCACCAGCACCGCGTCCCCTGCGCCGTTGATGTAGGGCAGATTGGTCAGCGTGAAGGGGCCGGGCTGAAGCTGAGTCGACCCCGACCGGTAGCCGTTAATGAACAGATCGACGGAGGTCGGCACCGCCGCTTCACCCGAGAACTCCGGCAGCGGCCAGGTCACGAGGTCCGGGCGCAGGGAAAAATCACGGCCGTAGCTGATGCCCCCCATGCGCACGCTGCTGCTCCAGCTCAGGGCATCGCTGATCACGTCCCCGGCGGTCCAGGTGGTGGCGTCGTCTTCATTCGTTACCAGCAGGGTGGTGTCATAGCGCACATAGCCTTCCTGCTGCCCGCTGTTGCCGCTGAAATTTTCCCGGGCATAGCCGGTAGAGGAGAACGAGCCGTTCTCGTTGAAATAGCGGAACTCGTGCCAGAGCGACGCCTGCCCGCCGACATGCTCCGTGTGGTTGGTATAAAAATCGTAATTGAGCAGCGCCCCGCGGCCATAGTGGGGTTTGCTTTGCGCCGTCTGCCCGCTAAAGGGGGTGATGCGCGAAGAGACCCAGTCGCGGGGGACGGTCATCAGCAGGCGCTGCGCGGCGCTGTCATACTCAACGCGCACGTCCGGAAGCGTGGAGAGATTAACCTCTCCGTTCGGCACGCGCTCTGGCGGCAGCCCGGCGCGCAGAAGATCGGCGCTGGAGATAAAGAAAGCGCCGCCGCGCTGCGTCACGGGCACCACCTGGCCGGTGTCATAGTGGTTCAGCACGAGGGCGAGCTGGAAAACCGCCTCGTCGTTGACCGACCGTGCCTCCGGCGGCGGCGGCAGGCTGTCATCGCCGGGCTCGGCCCAGGTGCTGGTACTGACGCAGAGCAGGATAATCATCGCCGGTTTCAGTTGTCGGGCGTCGACTGCCATTGCGTATCCCTGGCATTAATTTGCGCACTCATCAGGCCGGGCTTGTGAATACCCGTTGGTATCGGCCAGCTGCGGGTGCTGTTGGGCAGCACATAGCCCAGCAGCCCGTCCGCCACCGTGCGCTTCTGCCCCCCCTGCTCCAGCGTGACTGTCTCTTATACACATCTCCG
>CAMKZP010000311.1 GCA_946477805.1 uncultured Enterobacter sp. | reverse complement strand
CACGTCATCCTCGTAAAGGGTTACTGAATCACGAGGGTGTTGATGATGTTTTCCGCCGCGGTCTGCGCCTTCTGCTGGTCGTCCGCTGGCAGCGTGATCTGGATGGTCAGCAGTTTGTTATCGATCTTACCCAGCACGACGGAAGAGTAAGCGGTCTGGCCTTTCGCAGAGATAATGCTGTCCAGCTGTTGCAGGGTGTGGCCTTTCAGCTCGATGGACTTGTTGGTCACCACCTGCAGCTGCGGGTCGCGGCTGCGCTGCTGGTCTTCCAGACGCTTAGACAGCACGCCCAGCTCTTCGCTGGTGTCGTCACCAACAATCACAATCACCGCTTTCTGCCCGGTGGCATCGGAATAGACGTGCATGTTGTTCGCCTGAGTGCCGAGCTTGCCGCTCTGGTCGGTCATATCCGCCGGCAGAGAGAAACTGAGTTTGCCATCCATCAGGCTGACCGGCTGACCGGTTGCGTTGCTTTCTGCTGACGCGCCTTGAGCAGGGGTTTTGGTGTCGCTGTTATCACAGGCGGCAAGGCCGACAACCAGCAGGCCAATCCCGACATATTTAACCAGATTGCGCATTGACTTCTTCCTTTCGATAAACGGCCATAGCGGCTCATTCGTTCATCTTATCACAACTGATAAAGCGAACCCTTAACCTGCCTGCAATGCTGAGATTTCAGATTTATCTGCCAGCCTTTTCAGCAGCATATTCAACAGCACGCCGTACATCGGCAGGAAGAACACGATGCTGATGAGCACCTTGAAGCAGTAGTCCACAAGGGCGATTTCCATCCAGTGTTCGGCCATAAAGGCGTCCGGGCTGCGCCAGAAGGCGATGAAGAAGAAGGCCAGCGTATCGCTCACGTTACCAAACAGGGTGGAGGCGGTCGGGGCCATCCACCAGCGGTGGTTTTGGCGCAGGCGGTTGAACACGTGCACGTCGAGGATCTGCCCCAGGGCGTAGGCCATAAAGCTGGCGGCAGCGATACGGGCGACAAACAGATTGAAGTGCATCAGCGCCTCAAAGCCCTGCCAGCTTCCCATGTAGAACAGGGATGAGATCGCGTACGAAATGAACAGCGCCGGGAGCATGACCGCGAAAATAATGCGGCGCGCCAGCGGTGCGCCAAAAATCCGCACGGTCAAATCGGTGGCGAGGAAAATAAACGGAAAGCTGAACGCGCCCCAGGTGGTATGAAAACCAAAGATGGAGATGGGGAGCTGCACCAGATAGTTGCTGGACGTGATCACCAGCAGATGAAAAAGCGAAAGCCAGAACAACGCTTTTACGCGCTGCGATTGAGAAAACTGCGTCATATTGTGACCTTTTTGAACGTTGGGGTGAGGGAACCCAATAAAATCGGCTGCATGATACTGCTTTCATTCGGCTTTGCAATGGCTAATTTTCACGCAATCGTTAACCTGGTTTGCTTTGACGGCGGCGGGGCGTAAACTACAGCCGTTTTATTTTCATCGAGAAGACCATGACCGACCTGTTTTCCAGCCCAGACCATACCCTTGATGCCCAGGGCCTCCGCTGCCCGGAGCCGGTAATGATGGTGCGCAAAACCGTGCGTACCATGCAGACCGGCGACACGCTGCTGATTATTGCCGACGATCCGGCTACCACCCGCGATATCCCCGGTTTTTGTACCTTTATGGAGCACGAGCTGGTGGCGCAGGCGACCGAAACGCTGCCGTACCGGTATGTGATTCGTAAGGGGTAGGTGCGGCCTGGTGCCCTCACCCCGGCCCTCTCCCACAGGGAGAGGGAGAAAACCGAATGCTCTCATCCTGAGCCTCTCCCACAGGGAGAGGGAGAAAACCTTTTAAACCATCGTTTCAAAATTTAGCGCTTTTGTGAGGCGCTTCACCTCCGCTTTTCCAGCCGTAGTCTAATTTTTAAGCGTATAAAAATAAAACACCGTTTTAACGCTTACCTCACTACCCTGGAGTTGACTCGATGAAAACGACCCTCAAGCCGTTGCTGGCCGCTCTGTGTCTGTCTGCGTTTGCCTGCACCGTTTCTGCCCAAACCATTAAAGCTGCGGACGTTCACCCCGAAGGCTACCCGAACGTGGTGGCGGTTCAGCACATGGGTGAAAAGCTTAAACAACAAACCGACGGCAGGCTGGAGATTAAGGTCTTCCCCGGCGGCGTGCTCGGAGATGAAAAGCAGATGATCGAGCAGGCGCAGATGGGGGCCATCGACATGATCCGCGTCTCAATGGCGCCGGTTGCCGCCATCCTGCCGGATATCGAAGTATTTACTCTGCCCTACGTGTTCCGCGATGAGGACCACATGCACAAGGTGATCGACGGCGATATCGGCAAGCAGATCGGCGATAAGCTGACCGCGAACCCGAAATCCCGCCTGGTGTTCCTCGGCTGGATGGATTCCGGTACCCGCAACCTGATCACCAAAGATCCGATCGTCAAGCCTGATGATCTCAAAGGGAAGAAGATCCGCGTGCAGGGTAGCCCGGTGGCGTTAGCCACGCTGAAGGACATGGGGGCAAACTCGGTGGCGATGGGCGTGAGCGAGGTCTACAGCGGCATGCAAACCGGCGTGATTGACGGTGCGGAGAACAACCCGCCAACCTTTATCGCCCACAACTACATGCCGGTCGCCAAAAACTACACCCTGAGCGGCCACTTTATCACCCCGGAAATGCTCCTCTACTCAAAAGTGAAATGGGACAAGCTCAGCGCCGACGAGCAGCAAAAGATCCTGACGCTGGCCCGCGAAACCCAGTTTGAACAGCGCAAGCTGTGGAATGACTACAACGACCAGGCGCTGGCCAAAATGAAGGCGGGCGGCGTGCAGTTCCACGACATCGACAAAACGGTGTTTATCAAGGCCACGGAGCCGGTGCGCGCCCAGTACGGCGACAAGCATCAGGATCTGATGAAAGCCATCGCCGACGTCCAGTAAACCGGAGTATTTATGTCCGAACTCTACCTGAAGTGGATGGACCGCCTGTACCTGCTCGCCATGACCGTCGCGGGCGTCTCGCTGCTGGTGATGACGATTGTGATCCCGATTGGCATCTTCTCGCGCTACGTGCTCAACCGCGGGGAGTCCTGGCCGGAGCCGATCGCCATCATCTGTATGGTGACGTTTACCTTCATCGGCGCGGCGGTGGGGTACCGCGCCGGGTCGCACATCGCGGTAAATATGCTCACGGACAGGCTGCCTGAAATGCTGAAAGCCCTGTGCGCCCGCGTGGTTGACCTGCTGATGCTGCTCATCTCTACGCTGATGTTCTGGTACAGCCTCTGGCTGTGCGTCGAGCTCTGGGAGCAGCCCGTGGCGGAATTCCCGCTCCTGACCTCGGGCGAAAGCTATCTGCCGCTGCCCGTTGGGTCGGCCATTCTGATCCTGTTTGTGATTGAACGCCTGCTGTTTGGTTCGCAGGAAAACCGTCCCGTCGTGCTCATCGGCAACCATAGCTAAGGGGTGAACAATGGATGCATTCATTTTGTTATTCACCCTCGCCATTTTGCTGGCGCTGGGGATGCCGGTGGCCTTTGCCGTGGGCCTGAGCGCCGTGGCGGGCGCGCTGTGGATTGATTTGCCGCTTGAGGCGCTGATGATCCAAATCACCAGCGGGGTGAACAAGTTTACCCTGCTGGCGATCCCGTTCTTCATCCTCGCCGGGGCGATCATGGCGGAAGGGGGCATTGCCCGACGGCTGGTGAACTTCGCCTACGTGTTTGTCGGCTTTATCCGCGGCGGGCTGTCGCTGGTGAATATTGTCGCCTCAACGTTCTTCGGGGCGATTTCCGGCTCCTCGGTGGCGGATACCGCGTCCATCGGCAGCGTGATGATCCCGGAGATGGAGAAGAAGGGCTACCCGCGCGAATACGCGGCGGCGGTAACGGCCAGCGGGTCGGTGCAGGCGATTTTGATCCCGCCCAGCCACAACTCGGTGATTTACTCCCTGGCGGCCGGCGGTACGGTTTCAATCGCCACGCTGTTTATTGCGGGCGTGCTGCCGGGGCTGCTGCTGGGGCTCTGCCTGATGATCCTCTGCCTCGGCTTTGCCCACAAGCGCGGCTACCCGAAGGGCGAAAAAGTGCCGTTTAAGCAGGCGCTGAAGATATTGCTCGATGCCCTGTGGGGGCTGATGACGGTCGTGATTATCCTTGGCGGAATATTGTCCGGGATATTCACGGCAACCGAATCCGCCGCCGTGGCCTGCGTGTGGGCGTTCTTCGTCACCATGTTCATCTACCGCGACTACAAGTGGAGCGAGCTGCCGAAGCTGATGTGCCGGACGGTCAAAACGGTCACTATCGTGATGATTCTGATTGGCTTTGCCGCGGCGTTTGGCGCGGTAATGACCTAGTTCTTCACCTCGCTGTCTGATAACAAGTACGTGATCCTGATGTACCTCAACATCATGCTGCTGCTGATTGGCACGCTGATGGACATGGCGCCGATCATCCTGATCCTGACGCCGGTGCTGCTGCCGGTGACCAATTCGCTGGGGATTGACCCGGTACATTTCGGGATGATCATGATGGTAAACCTGGGGATCGGGCTTATCACCCCGCCGGTGGGATCGGTGCTGTTCGTGGCCAGCGCGGTGAGCAAGCAGAAGATTGAAACCGTGGTGCGGGCGATGCTGCCGTTCTACGGCATGCTGCTGGTGGTGCTCGGGCTGGTGACCTATATCCCGGCGATTTCGCTGTGGCTGCCGGGCGTGCTGGGGATGCAGTAACACCGTTTTGCCGGGTGGCGGCTGCGCCTTACCCGGCCTACGGTTCGGAGATGTTGTAGGCCCGGTAAGGCGTAGCCGCCACCGGGCGATTTTTTACCTTTGGCGCAACAGCCGCAGCGCGTTCGCCGTCACCAGCACCGTCGCGCCCGTATCCGCCAGCACCGCCAGCCACAGCCCGGTGATGCCGAAAAGCGTGGTCACCAGGAATATCCCTTTCAGCCCCAGCGCGA
>CAMKZP010000310.1 GCA_946477805.1 uncultured Enterobacter sp. | reverse complement strand
CGATCGGGGGCTGCGCGAGGGGATTGCCCTGATTGGCGAAATCGTGAATAAACAGCCGGAGGCGAAAGCGCTGATTGACGCCACCGACCGGGGCCGCAGGATGGTTAGCGATCGCCTGAACGATCTCCCGGCGGAAAATCGCGTTCGCGCCTATATGGCTAACCCGGAACTCACCACCTACGGCTCGGGAAAATACACCGGGCTGATGATGGCGCACGCCGGGGCGGTTAACGTGGCGGCGGCCACCGTTCAGGGCTATAAAACGGTGGCGATGGAGCAGGTGATTGCCTGGAACCCGCAGGTGATTTTCGTGCAGGACAGGTATCCGTCCGTGGTCAAGGAGATCAACACCGGCGCGCAGTGGCAGACTCTCGACGCGGTGAAAAACCATCGCGTTTACCTGATGCCGGATTATGCCAAAGCCTGGGGCTATCCGATGCCGGAGGCGATGGGGATTGGCGAGCTGTGGATGGCGAAAAAGCTCTATCCGCAAAAGTTTAAGGATGTGGATATGCGCAAGGTCGCAAACGACTGGTATCAGCGTTTCTACCGCACGCGCTATCAGGGGATCGACTGATGCGCGCGCTGGCGGATTATCTGGTCTCGGAAAAGGCAAAAGCGATCCTGCTTAACGCAGGGTTCGGCGCGTAATTCTGCCCGGCAGGCACAGCGCCACCGGGCAATTTGTCCGCGCCTCAGGCCTGGCGCTTGTCTTCCGTCTGGGTATCAAAATCGCTCGCCGCATGACGTTCATGAAGCTGCTCGTTCAGCTCGCCGCTGGTGCGGTTTACGATACGTCCGCGCTTCACGGCAGGGCGGTTCGCCACGTCCTTCGCCCAGCGCTGCACGTTGGTGTACTTTTCCGCATCCAGGAACTCGGCGGCATTGTAGACGCTGCCAAGCGCCACGCAGCCAAACCACGGCCAGATGGCCATATCGGCGATGCTGTACTCGTCCCCCGCCACGTAGCGGCCGCGCGCCAGCTGTTTATCCAGCACGTCGAAGAGGCGTTTGGCTTCCATGGTGAAGCGGTCGATGGCGTACTCGATCTTCACCGGCGCATAGTTGTAGAAGTGGCCGAAACCGCCGCCCAGGAACGGTGCCGCGCCCTGGAGCCAGAACAGCCAGTTCAGCGTTTCAGTCCGTCCCGCCGGGTCTTTTGGCAGGAAATGGCCAAACTTCTCGGCCAGATAGAGCAGGATGCTGCCGGATTCAAATACGCGCGTGGGCGGGGTAGTCGAGTGGTCACGAAGCGCCGGTATTTTCGAGTTTGGGTTCACGTCGACAAAACCGCTGGAGAACTGATCGCCGTCGCCAATGCGAATTAACCAGGCGTCGTATTCCGCCTCCGTTACGCCCAGCGCCAGCAGCTCTTCGAGCATGATGGTGACCTTCTGGCCGTTCGGCGTACCCAGAGAGTAGAGCTGAAGCGGATGCGAACCGACGGGCAACTCTTTCTCATGCGTCGCGCCGGAGATCGGGCGGTTGATGTTGGCGAACGCGCCGCCGCCGTTCTTTTTCCATTCCCACACTTTCGGTGGCTGGTAGGTGTTGTCTGACATGTTGGTCTGCCTTTTGAGTGATGTGTTGAGGCAGTGTAGCAGGAGATTTGTGAAGGGTTTAACGAACAGAGCGCAATTAATTAGCCGCTATTCCTTCTGGCGCTGATATATATCAAAAGCGATATAAGCTTAATCGAAAATCGCATTTTCATTGTTAATGCGTTAATCCCTAAAGCTGAATATGATGCTTCAACATAAATAAAAGACGTAGTAGTAAATACTTTATCAGGCAAGGAGTTAGTGAGATGCGTAAGCTTCTGTTATCGGCAGTGGTAGTATCGCTCGCCTTAGGTCTGGCCGGCTGTGATGATGCAAAAAATAAAGAAACGAATTCGACGGCGGCGGCAAAAAACGACGCGCCAAAAGAGGGCGGATCGCTGATTATCGGTATCACCTCCGGCGACCCGTTAGCCGTTAACCCGCTGTACGCCAGCGACCGCACCACCTTAACCATCATGCAGGCGCTCTATTCCCCGCTGTACAGCTTCAATAACGGTAAAATTGAGTGGGGCCTGGCGGAAAGCCTGACGCCATCCGCCGATAACCTGAGCTATACGCTGACGTTAAAACCCAATCTGAAATGGCAGGACGGCCAGCCGCTGACGGCGGACGACGTGGTCTTCACCTTCAACAAGCTGCTGGAAGCCAAACAGCACAGCTTTTTCCGCAGCATGTTCACCTACGGCGGCAAGCCCGTGGAGGTGAGTAAAGTTGATGAGCGCACCGTTAAGTTCACATTGCCTCAGGTAAGCGCGGCCTTTACCGGAACGCTGGTACAGATCTACCCGATCCCGCAGCACGTGTTTGCCAGTGAGGGCGATCTGGAAAAGAGCACCAAAAACGATGCGCCGGTCGGCTCCGGCCCGTTCAAATTTAAAGAGTATCGCGCCGGGCAGTATTATGCCCTGACGCGCTTCGACGATTACTGGAACGGTAAAGCGAAGCTCGATTCCGTAACCTACCGTTTCGCCAAAGACAGCAACTCCGCCAACCTCGCGCTGCAAAACGGTGAAATCAACCTCAAGATGGTGGATCCGCAGGACGTGAACCGCCTGAAAAATACCGGCAAGTTCGACTTTGTGGTCTACCCGGAAGGGCGTCTGGCCTATATGACCTTCAACCAGAACGTGCCGGTGATGAAGAGCAAAGAACTGCGTCAGGCCATCGCGTATGCCATTAACAAAGACGAGCTGACTCAGACCGCGTTTACCTCGCTGGACTACGCCAAACCGGCAACGTCGTTCCTGACGCCGGACACGCTTTACCAGAGCGACGACGTAGAGCAGTACACATTCGATCGGCAAAAAGCCAAAGATCTGCTTAAGGCCTCCGGCGCGCCGGAAAACCTCAAGCTGCGTCTGGCCTACGTCAACACCAATAAAACCCAGGAGAGCCAGGCGCTCTACATTCAGCAGGCGCTGAAGGGGATTGGGGTGAACGTGGAGCTGATGCCGCTGGACTCCAACGCCATGTCCCAGCGCAGCCTGGATATGAACAACACCGCATGGGAGCTGAACCTCGGTGGCTACATCATGGGGTCTGAGCCGGACGGCTACAAATCGCTGTTTATGAGCAACGAGGCCTACAACTACGCGCACTACAAAAATCCGCAGTTTGATGCCCTGTGGGATAAAGGCGCGGTAGAAACCGACGCCGCGAAACGCGCCGAAATCTACAGGCAAATTCAGCAAACGGTGGCTAACGACATGACGTACTACCCGATCGCTTACACTAACGCGACCGTCGCCGTGGATAAACGCTTTGGCGGCACGCAGGAAGCGGAACCGAAGCCGGTTTATCTGTTCCAGGATTTGTCGAAAATCTACCAAAAATAAGCGGTTGCCCCGGTCGCAGGATCGGGGCCTTTTAAGGGCACGTCGTGAACACACTTCTCACGCGTCGGCTGCTGCAGCTGCTGCCGATGCTTTTCTTTATTTCGCTGGTGGCGTTTTTGCTGGTCAAGCTCGCACCCGGTGACCCCGTTGCCGCGTACATCACGCCGCGCATGGCCCCGGAGGATATCGAACGCATTCGCCAGAGCCTCGGGCTGGATAAGCCGCTGGTGACGCAGTACGTCCTGTGGCTAAAAAACGTCCTGCAGGGCGATCTCGGCTATTCGCTGATCTACCACCGCCCGGTGCTGGAGATGATCGGCGAGCGCATTCCGGCCACGCTGGGGCTGATGGGCGCGTCGCTGCTGCTGGCAATCGTGCTGGCGATCCCGCTCGGGCTGCTGGCGGGCGCGTTTAAGCACCGCTGGCTGGATCATCTGCTGAATTTATTCGCCTATATTGGCATCTCGGTGCCCATTTTCTGGTTCGGCATTCTGCTTATTACCGTGTTTGCCGTGCAGCTTAACTGGTTCCCCAGCATGGGGATGCGCACTATCGGCATCGACGATAGCTGGCTGGACGTGGTGCGCCACGGCGTGCTGCCGTGCGTCGCGCTGACCTTCTATAACCTCTCAAGCTACGTGCGCTACATCCGTTCCAATACTATCTCGCAGCTCTCTGCCGACTATGTACAGACGCAGCTTGCCTACGGCGCCACGCGCTCCGGTATTCTGTTCCGGCATGTGCTGAAAAACGTGCTTCTGCCGGTGATAACCCTGTTCGGCCTGTCGTTCGGCGAGCTGGTGGTGGGCGCGTATGTGACGGAAAGCGTCTTCTCGTGGCCGGGGATGGGCCTGCTGGGGATCCAGTCGATCGCCTCGCTGGACTACCCGCTGATCATGGCGATCGTCATGCTCTCGTCGATGATGCTGATCCTGGGCAACCTGATCGCCGATGTGCTTTATCGGTTCGCCGATCCCCGCATACGCACGCTGAGGTAACCCGGATGAACAGACGCTGGCAGCAGGTTCGTCACCAGCTGCGCCGTAACCGTCCGGCGCAGTTCTCGTTGTTTGTGCTTTTTCTTTTCGTCGTCGCCGCGCTCTGCGCCGGGCTGAGCCCGTACGATCCGGATCGGATGGCGCTCGGGGCGCGAACGTTACCGCCGGACGCCCGGCACTGGTTTGGCACCGATGAGTACGGGCGCGACTACTTCACCCGCGCGCTTTACGGCGGGCAGATCTCGCTGATGGTCGGTTTTCTGGCGATGATCTTTTCCACGCTGATCGGAACGATCGTCGGCACCGTAAGCGGCTACTTTGGCGGCTGGCTCGATAACCTGATGATGCGCGCCGTGGACATTCTGATGGCGATCCCCGCCTTCTTTCTGCTGCTGGTGGTGAACGCTTACCTCAAGCCGGGCGTGGATAACATTATTCTGATCATCAGCCTGCTGACGTGGATGAGCATGTCGCGTCTGGTGCGGGCTGAAACCCTTTCGGTTAAAGAGCGCGAGTATGTGCTTCTGTCTCTTATACACATCTCCGAGCCCACGAGACAGG
>CAMKZP010000309.1 GCA_946477805.1 uncultured Enterobacter sp. | reverse complement strand
CCTCAAAACTGCCGGAGTAGCGTTTAAGCCAGGCGTGGATGCTGGCGCACGACGACATCCACGCCTGGCTTAAACGCTACTCCGGCAGTTTTGAGGCCTGGTGCGGCGAGCAGGACGCGATCGTCCAACCCGAGCTGGTACAGGGGCTGGCGCTGCGCTACGGCATGCCGTTTACCGCCATTCCGCAGGCCGGGCACGCCAGCTATCTCGATAACGCGGCGTTTTTTAATCAACAGCTTTTACGTATTCACCAGGAGGTAGGCGATGAATGCACACATTGAAGGCCGCGTGGCGATCGTCACCGGCGGCTCGTCCGGCATTGGCTTTGAGACGCTGCGCCTGCTGCTGGGCGAGGGGGCAAAGGTGGCCTTCTGCGGCCGCGATCCTGACCGTCTCGCCAGCGCCCACGCGGCGCTGCAAAACGACTATCCCGACGGGGACATTTTTTCGTACCGCTGCGACGTGCTGAACGCCGAGGAGGTACAGGCCTTTGCGGATGCGGTTAAGTCCCGCTTTGGCGCGGCGGATATGCTGATCAATAACGCCGGGCAGGGCTACGTGGCGCACTTCAATGACACCCCGCGCGAGGCGTGGCTGCACGAAGCTGAACTCAAACTGTTCGGGGTGATCAACCCGGTGCAGGCGTTTCAGCCGCTGCTGGAGCAGTCCGACATCGCCTCCATCACCTGCGTGAACTCCCTGCTGGCGCTGCAGCCGGAGGAGCACATGATTGCCACCTCCGCCGCCCGCGCCGCGCTGCTGAACATGACGCTGACGCTCTCTAAAGAGCTGGTGGAAAAAGGCATCCGCGTCAATTCCATTTTGCTCGGCATGGTGGAGTCCGGGCAGTGGCAGCGCCGCTTTGAGAAGCGGGCGGACAAAAGCCAGACCTGGCCGGAGTGGACGGCGGATATCGCCCGCAGGCGCGGCATTCCGATGGCGCGCCTCGGTAAGCCGCAGGAGCCCGCTCAGGCGCTGCTGTTCCTTGCCTCCCCGCTGGCCTCGTTTACCACCGGCGCCGCGCTGGACGTTTCCGGCGGCTTCTGCCGCCATCTGTAAGGACGCATCATGAAAAAAATCATGTTAATTGGTTTTGGCGCTATGGCGCAGGCGGTGATTGAGCGCCTGCCGGCCGGGGTCGCTATCGGCTGGATCGTTGCCCGAGAGTCTCACCACGCGGAAATTCGCGCGCAGTTTGGCGATGCGGTAAAGGCGCTGACGTCCCCGATGGACTGCACGCAAACGCCCGATCTGGTGCTGGAGTGCGCCAGCCAGCAGGCGGTGGCGCAGTTTGGCGAAGCGATTTTAGGTCGCGGCTGGCATCTGGCCGTCATTTCGACCGGGGCGCTGGCGGACAGCGCGCTGGAGCAGTGTCTGCAGGGTGCGGGCGGCAAACTGACGCTGCTGTCCGGCGCGGTTGCCGGTATCGACGGGCTGGCGGCGGCGAAAGAGGGCGGGCTTGAGCGCGTCACCTATCAGTCGCGCAAAAGTCCGGCCAGCTGGCGCGGCAGCTACGCCGAGCAGCTTATCGATCTCAACGCGGTGTCAGAGGCGCAGGTGTTCTTCGAGGGCAGCGCCCGCGAGGCGGCGCGCCTGTTCCCGGCTAACGCCAACGTGGCGGCGACCGTGGCGCTCGGCGGCGTGGGTATGGACGAAACCCGCGTGCAGCTGATGGTCGACCCGTTAACCAGGCGCAACACCCACACGCTGCACGTTGAAGGACTGTTCGGCGAGTTCCATCTGGAGCTGAGCGGCCTGCCGCTGGCCAGCAACCCGAAAACCTCCACCCTGGCGGCACTGAGCGCGGTGCGCGCCTGCCGCGAGCTGGCCCTGAGCTGAGGAGTCACGATGGACGATCTGAAGATTTTTATCGGCGGCCAGTGGCGACACGGCGGCGGCAACCCGATGCAGAGCCGCTTCCCGGCCGACGGTTCGATCAACGCAACGCTGAACGCGGCAAGCCTGGACGATCTGCAGGAAGCGGTTGAGGCCGCAGAGCGTGCCTGGCGCGATCCGGCGTGGCGCAACAGCCTGCCGCACGTCCGCGCGAAGATCCTGCACAAGGTGGCGGATCTTATTGAATCCCGCGTCGACGCGCTGGCGCAGATGCAGAGCCGCGATAACGGCAAGCCGCTGGCGGAAGCGCGCGGGCTGGTGATGAGCGCGGCGGGAACCGCGCGCTACTTTGCCGCCGCCTGCGAGCTGCTGGAAGGGGAACTCCCGACGCCGCGCCAGCCTGATTTGCTGACGCTGAGCCGCTATGAGCCGCTCGGCGTGGTGGCGGCCATTACGCCGTGGAATTCGCCGATTGCCAGCGAAATGCAGAAAGTTGCTCCGGCTATCGCCGCCGGTAACGCGGTCATCCTTAAACCTGCCGAAGCCACGCCGCTGATGGCGCTGGAGCTGGCGCGCATTTTCGAACAGGCCGGGCTGCCCGCCGGGCTGCTGAGCGTGCTGCCGGGTAAAGGCTCGGTGATTGGCGACGCGCTGGCGCGCCACCCTCGGGTGCGGAAAATTTCCTTTACCGGCGGCACCACCACGGGCCGCCATCTGGCGCACGTGGCGGCGGAAAAGCTGATCCCGGCGTCGCTGGAGCTGGGCGGTAAATCTCCGACCATCGTGCTGGACGATGCGGATATTGAGCAGGCCGCGCGCGGGATCTGCTACGGCATTTTTAGCTCTGCCGGGCAGGCGTGCATCGCCGGCTCGCGGCTGTTTATCCACGAGAGCCTTTATGCCCCGCTGATGGCGCGGCTGCTGGAGCTCACGCGCGGCCTGCGCGTCGGGCATCCGTTTGCCGACGGCACGCACGTTGGGCCGCTTGTCGGCGACGGGCATCGTCAGAGCGTGCAGGCGTACGTCGAGCTGGCGAAGCGCGAGGGGGGCCGGGTGTTGTGCGGCGGGGAGATCCCGGCCGATCCGGCTCTGGCAAACGGCAGCTTCTTCCAGCCCACGATTATCGAGGGGCTGACCAACAGCGCCCGCGCGTGCCGGGAGGAGATTTTCGGCCCGGTGCTGGTGGCGATGCCGTTTTGCGATGAAGCCACGCTTGTCCGCGAGGCGAACGACTCGGTTTACGGCCTGGCGGCGGGGATCTGGACGCGCGATACCGGGCGCGCCCTGCGACTGAGCGAACAGCTGGAGGCGGGCACGGTGTGGATCAATACCTACAAAGTTTTTGCGATTTCGACCCCGTTCGGGGGCTTTAAAGAGAGCGGTCTGGGCCGCGAAAAGGGCATTCAGGGGCTGAAAGCCTGGATGCAGCAAAAGAGCATTTATCTGGCGACGGGTAACAGCGTCAACCACTGGTGCGACTGAGAAAGGGTGAGCAATGAGCGAAATGATAACCGTCGGCGACGCCATCGCCAGAACGCTGGAACAGTATCAGGTTGAGGCCATCTACGGCGTCATCTCCATTCACAACCTGCCGATCGCGGACGCGGTAGGTCAGCGCGGCAACATCCGCTTTGTGCCTGCCCGCGGTGAAGCGGGCTCCGTCACCATGGCCGATGCCCACGGGCGCTTTTCCGGCCTCGGCGTGGCGCTGACCAGCACCGGCGCGGGAGCGGGTAACGCGGTAGGCGCGCTGGTGGAAGCGATGAACGCCTGCACGCCGCTGCTGCATTTAACCGGGCAGGTGGAGAAAGCGTGGCTGGATGCCGACACCGGGTTTATCCACGAAACCCGCGACCAGCTGACGTTCCTCAAGGCCAGCTCAAAGCGGGCGTACCGCATCAGCAATCCGAATCAGGCCATCGCGATCCTGCATAAAGCGATTCAGGACGCGCAGACGCCGCCGTGCGGGCCGGTCTCGGTGGAAATCCCGATTGATATTCAGGGCGCGAAAATTCCGCTGTCGCTGGTGACGGCACCGGTGAAGCCAGCCCCGGCCGCCGCCGTGGAGCCCGCACTGGTGGACGCACTGTGGGCGCAGCTGAAGCAGGCCAAACAGCCGCTGCTGTGGCTGGGGGGCGGAGCGCTGAACGGCGCTGGTGCCGTGAAAAAGCTGGCGGATGCGGGCATCACCGTGATCTCCAGCACCCACGCGCGCGGCGTGCTGCCGGACGGCCATCGCGCCAGCCTGCGCGCGTTTCACAACTCGCCGTCGGTGGAGGCGCTTATCGCGCGGTGTGATTTTACGCTGGTCGCCGGGTCGCGACTGCGCAGCAACGAAACCCGCTCCTGGACGCTTGAGCTGCCGCATCCGCGCGTGCAGGTTGATATCGACCCGGCGGCGGCGAGCCGTAACTACCTGATGGATAATACGCTGATAGCCGACTGTTCCGCCTTGCTTAGCGCGCTGGCCGACAAGGTCCAGGGCCGGGAGTGGGGGAGCGCGCACTGGGATGCGCAGGTGCAGCAGGCGGTTGAGCAAGCCGAACAGGGGCTACGCGAGCAGTGCGGCGCCTACGCGAAGCTCAACGACGCTATCGAGAACGCGCTGCCGAAGGACGGCCTGCTGGTGCGGGATATCACCGTGTCCGGCAGCCTGTGGGGCAGCCGCCTGTTCCGCGCCAACGGCCCGCTGATGAACATTCACTCCCTTGCCGGGGCGATTGGCATGGGGCTGCCGATGGCGATCGGCACCGCGATTGCCAACCCGCAGCGTAAGGTGGTGGGGCTGGTGGGCGACGGCGGCCTGAGCCTGAATTTAGGCGAGCTGGCGACGCTGGCGCAGGAGAAAGCCAACGTGACGCTGCTGATCATGAACGACGGCGGCTACGGCGTGATGCGCGGTATTCAGGATAAGTATTTTGGCGGGCGGCAGTACTATAACGAACTGCATACGCCGGACTTTACCCTGCTGGCGCAGGCGATCGGCCTGCAGGCGTGGAGCGTTGAGCGGGCAGCGGATTTTGATGCGGTAATGACGGAAGCGCTGGCGATGCCGGGGCCGTCGGTGGTGGAGGTGCGGATGGGGCAGATTGGCGCGCTGACGTTTGCCGGGCCGCCGCAGAAGTCGCTTTATTGAGG
>CAMKZP010000308.1 GCA_946477805.1 uncultured Enterobacter sp. | reverse complement strand
ATCAAAACCGGCGGTGACCCACGCACGCTGTCGGATTATGCCGCCCTGCGCGATGAACTGAGCAAGCTGACGCATCCGGCGCGCCCGGATGTAAGCTGGCAGTATGTCGAAAAACGTTGTCTCTCACTGTTTGAGCAGAACGGTGTGGAGTTGCAAACTGCAGCTTGGTATACGCTTGCTCGTACTCAGTTGGCCGGCTTATTCGGGCTCACCGAAGGTCTGGCGATACTTGAGGCTCTGATAAGCCATCAGTGGGGCGCGCTGTGGCCTCAGCCAGTCCATGCTCGCATGGAAATCCTCAGCGGTCTGAGTCAGCGTCTGCAGCAACGGTTGCGTTCGCTCCCGCTAAATTACAGCGACCTCGGTCAGTTATATCGGGCAGAGCAATTGCTCACCAGCTTGGGTGAAGTATTACAGCGCCTGGAACTTAAACATCTCAGCCAGCTCGATACGTTGCGTACAATGATGCATAACAGTGCTGTCAGGCTGGAAAACAGCGATGGCATAGCCAGCACCGGGCCGACTGTTCAGCCAGGTATCGCGTTGCCTGCCACCGTGCTCAATGATGCGGCTAAAGCTACGGGCGACCCTGCTGGTAGCCCGCCTGAAGGTACGCCAGACAGCACAGTGAAATGGGTATACGTTGCGCAGCCGGAACGCCAGGCAAACGTTGAAGTACTGGCGGCAATGCCGACTCCGGAAACAAAATGGAAATCCTTCGCCGCCGGGATGTGTACCATGGTGGTGATAAGCGCTGTCGCAGTGTGGGGCTGGCAGTTTCTTCACCGGCCGGATCCGCTAAAGACCCAGCTTGCAGTCTCACTGGCACCATTACCTGAACCTCTCACAACTGAACAACTGGATATGCTGCGCCAGCAGGCTTCGCTGTCGAAGGACCTTATCGCTCAAACACAGCAGCAGCTTGCCCGGCTGGATAAGCTACCTCCTGACTGGAGTCTTGTTTACAGCCGAAAACTTACAGAACAGGCTCAGGCGCTATGGCCAGAACAGGGTAAGCCTCTGCAACAACAGTGGCAGCAACAGATAAGTGCATCATCGCTATCTGCTGATGAATTAAACGGATGGCATGAAGGTATGACGCAGCTAAAGGCGCTTGCCGATAAACTGAATTCGCTGGATGGCCAGAAAGGGAAATACATTACCGTCAGTGAACTTAAATCGCAGGTCTTTGGCATGCTAACAAGCTTCAGGCAGACAGTGCCAGTGGAAGAACATTTTCGTGTACTGAATCAATTGCCTGAAGACTCGCTGCAGCGTCAGCAGCAGGTCCAGCAAGCTGAGCAGCGCATCAGGTCTCAGATCTATACGCTGGCGCAGGAAAAACAGCGTGACTGATATCGGGAAGATCTGACCTGGTGGATAAAATGCAGCGTCAACCGAATCATCAGATCCAACCAGTCTCTGCATGGGCCCAACGCTTAGCGATCCACGTTGAAATGGGTATACGTCGGTTGACATCGTATAGCCAGAGTGAGGGGTTGACCACTGATTATAAGCGGGTTATTGCTGTCGGTAGACGTCAGGAGAGGCGTATATGGTGTCCCCTGCAGGAATCGAACCTGCAACTAGCCCTTAGGAGGGGCTCGTTATATCCATTTAACTAAGGGGACGAAGCGGCACGAGTATAGCGTTATTTACACTTTGCGTTAAGCTCATTGCCGCCTGACTGCTCAAAGAGTCACCATTCAGGCCGATTTTTTTGCCGCTTTCGCTTTTTCTCCCTGCGCTTTAAGCTCAGCTTTACGCTTGTTAGACATATCGTTGCGGATTTGCGCATGGCTCAACAAGGCAAAGATGAAGGTCCCGCCGCAGATGTTGCCCGCCAGCGTTGGCAGGGCAAATGGCCACAAAAATTCGCTCCAGTGCAGCGTGCCGTTGAAGACCAGGTAGAGTATTTCAACGCTCCCCACCACGATGTGCGTGGTGTCAGCGAGCGCGATGAGCCAGGTCATCAGGATAATAACCACGATTTTCGCGCTGCCTGCGGAAGGGAACATCCAGACCATTGTGGCGACGATCCAGCCGGAAATGATCGCATTCGAGAACATCTCTATCGGCGTGTTTTTCATCACGTCCATCCCAATTTTGACGAAGGCATCCCGCGTGGGTTCATCAAATATCGGCATGTACTCGAACGCCCAAGCCGCGACGCCCGTCCCGACGATATTACCCAGCAGCACCACGCTCCAGAGACGCATCAGTAAACCGAAGTTACCGAGGGTCGGGTTTTGCATCACGGGCAGCACGGCGGTGACGGTGTTTTCGGTAAACAGCTGCTGGCGCGCCATAATGACGATAATAAAGCCGAAGGTGTAACCGAGGTTCTCGATTAAGAAGCCGCCCGGAACGCCCTCAAGCTGGACATGGAAGATCCCTTTGGCCAGCAGCGACGCGCCCATGGACAGCCCGGCCGCGATGGCCGACCAGAATAACGCCATGGCGTCGCGTTCCATCTCTTTTTCGCCATCCTGACGAATATGTTCGTGGATCGCCATCGCTCGGGAGGGGAGGCGATCCTCATCAACCTCTATCTCTTCCCCACGGTCTTTTTCCTCACTTTCAACGGCGACCTCTTCACTCTCTTCGCCAATTTTCTCTTCACGGATTTCCTTCATAACAACTCCATACTGGGGGGATATATGCTTTTAAGCGTAGCGGCTTTTACGGGGATCCCCGTGGGGATGCTCTTAAATTGAAAGCAATGGCAACAAAGGTGATACATCTCATTCAAAGACATTATAAAATTGCCGGCGAAACGAATTCTAAAAGCCAGGCTATGCTGAGATCAGAGTGACGGCGGTTACTGCCCGTAATTGTGCTCATAGACATCGGGAAACGTGCTGTTACAATCACTTGCACGTTTTCAGACGGAGCGCCACACGCTTCGTTACGGATGGCAATCAACGATAGCCATACTGAACAGGGAGATAATTATGAAACTTCGGCTGTCGGCGCTTGCGCTGGGCACAACGATGCTTGTGGGGTGCGCCAGCTCCGGGGAGCAAACGGGACGCTCCGATCCTCTCGAAGGATTTAACCGCTCAATGTATAGCTTTAACTATAACGTGCTGGATCCCTACCTGGTTCGTCCGGTAGCCGTGGCATGGCGCGATTATGTTCCACAACCTGCGCGTAATGGGCTAAGCAACTTCACCAGTAACCTGGAAGAGCCTGCGGTAATGGTCAACTTCTTCCTGCAGGGTGACCCGTACAAAGGGATGGTGCATTTTACCCGCTTTTTCCTGAACACCATTTTGGGGATGGGCGGCTTCATCGACGTTGCCGGTATGGCTAACGAGAAGCTGCAGCGCGAACAGCCGCACCGTTTCGGCAGCACGCTGGGGCATTATGGCGTGGGGTATGGTCCGTATGTACACCTGCCGTTCTACGGCAGCTTCACCCTGCGTGAGGATGGCGGCGACATGGCGGATACGCTGTATCCGGTGCTCTCGTGGCTGACCTGGCCGCTGTCGATTGGCAAATGGACGGTGGAAGGTGTAGAAACGCGCGCCCAGCTGCTTGATTCCGACGGCCTGCTGCGTCAGTCGTCCGACCCGTACATCCTGGTGCGTGAGGCATACTTCCAGAACCATGACTTCATCGCCAACGGCGGCAAGCTGAAGCCGGAAGATAATCCGAACGCGAAAGCCATCGAGAACGAACTCCAGGATATCGATTCGGAATAAATAAAAAAAGGTGAGCAACGCTCACCTTTTTTTTTCCTGCGCGATTAGAACGCGTAGTTAAAGTTGGTCCCGAACAGCCAGGCTTTCCCTTCGGAGGTAAACTCGTACGGACCTTCCTGGAAGGTGACTTTCTGACCGTGCATATAGGATACGCCAGCGTCGATAGAAGCATTATCGTTGAAGGCGTAGGTCGCACCCGCGCTCAGCCAGAAGCGGTCCTGATCCGGAATAGAGATGGAGCGTTTATCGGCCGGAACCGGGCTATCATCGAACGCGATACCGGTACGGAACGTCCAGCTGTCATCCATATAGTAGGTGGTACCCAGCGCAATGCGGTAAGCATCGTGGAAGCTTTCGTCTTTATAGAACAGCGTCTGGCCATTGTTACCCGTCGCTTTCAGCTCCTGGAACTGGCTCCAGCTGGTGTAGGCGAGGCTATAGTGAATAGCCCACTGCGGCGCAACGCGGTTGTAACCGGAAACTTCCCACATCTCTGGCAGATGCAGCGACAGCGAGCCTGGCACGGTCTGGCCGGACGTTCCCCACGGAATGGTGGTACCCGCACCCGGAACCAGGCCGTTAACCGGGCTCAGGATGCCGCTTTTGTAATCGCCGTCGAAATCAATTTTAACTTCTGAACGATAGGTCAGACCCCAGCGGTTATCTTTGTCCAGCTCGTAGAGGATACCGGCGTTCCAGCCGTAACCCCATTCGTCGCCTTTGAGGCTGGCAATTTTATTGCTGTTTTTCGGCAGCGCAGCGGTTTGCTCGCCGGAGTAACGCTCGATTTTTGCATCAGCGTACACGGCATTGAAGCCCAGGCCAAAGCTCCAGCTATCGTTAAGACGATACGCGCCGCTCAGGTTGAGGTTCAGCGTGGTCAGGTCAGTTTTACCGCCGTATTCGCCCGCCGGGTAGTCGCTGTTGAATTCTGTCGCCAGGCCATAGTTAGAGGTAACGGATGCACCCCAGCCAAACTGTTCATTAATTGGCGCAACAAAGTGCAGGTTAGGTACCCATGCAGTCGGCGCAATATTATCCGCTTTCAGGCTTGCACCGGTGAAAGGTGACTTACCTGAAATGTTAACATCAGGATCGATATAAACCGCACCCGCGGAGAACGTAGGGCGATCGAACATCATGATCAGCGCAGGGTTGCGGCTGGCGTTGCCTGCGTCATCGGCAATTGCACCTTCCCCGGAATACGCGCGGCCAAGGCCAGAGGAAGAAAATTCGTTAAGCTGGAAGCCCGCGGACCAGGCGGACGTA
>CAMKZP010000307.1 GCA_946477805.1 uncultured Enterobacter sp. | reverse complement strand
GTAGTTCGGCGCTTTACCGCCGCGCAGGATCACGTGGCCGTCCGGGTTGCCCTGGGTTTGCAGAAGGCAAACCTGGCCCGCCTGGTTAATACCGACAAAACGGTGCGGCATTGCTGCGGCACGCATGGCGTTAATCGCCGTTGCAAGGCTGCCATCGGTGCCATTTTTAAAGCCGACCGGCATCGACAGGCCTGAGGCCATCTCGCGGTGGGTTTGTGATTCCGTCGTACGCGCACCAATCGCAGACCAGCTAAACAGATCGCCCAGGTACTGCGGGCTATTCGGATCCAGCGCTTCGGTTGCCAGCGGCAGCCCCATGCTGACCAGGTCAACCAGCAGGCGACGCGCAATCTTCAGGCCTGCTTCCACATCAAACGAGCCATCCATGTGCGGATCGTTAATCAACCCTTTCCAGCCAACGGTTGTACGTGGCTTTTCAAAATAGACGCGCATCACCAGATAGAGGCTATCGCTGACCTCCTCCGCTAATGTTTTAAATCGACGAGCGTACTCAATGGCGGTTTCAGGATCGTGAATAGAGCAAGGACCACAGACCACCAACAGACGCGGATCGCGGCCAGCGATAATGTCAGAGATGGTCTGGCGAGAGTGCTCAATTTGAGCTTCCTGAGCAAGGCTCAGTGGGAACTCTGCCTTCAGCTGATCCGGGGTAATTAAAACCTGTTCGTCAGTGATATGTACGTTGTTCAGCGCGTCTTTTTGCATGATTGCGATCCTGTAAAACTCGTTTGCGATAGTGGTTTTCCTCGACGAGGTAGGACAACGATACCACAAAAAGTAAAGATTTCAATCCATATTCCGTAAATATTTATTTACACATACGGCTTTAAAGCTAGAATTTACCAATAAATACGTAAACATAAAATTACACTCTCACTTTTCTTCACCAGGCTATGCTGAAGAAAAAGGAGAATGACTATGCGTTTACTCGCTCTGCTGCTGTTGTCGCTGGTTTTATCGGGCTGCAAGATTAATCCCTACACCTTCCAGCCTGACTGGACAACTCCTGACTGGTTTGGCGCAGGGAAAGAAGATGCAATGAACGGTGTTTCTGTTAAAGATAACCGGACCCTGGCCGATAACTTTAACGATCCAAATGTCGATCGCAGTGAATATCTCCGCGGCTATGCTGTTGGTCAGAAGAAAGTGTGTGAAGAGGGCTTTATTCATGCCTGGGGATTAGCAGGCAAATCATTTCCCGCCAGCTGTAATACCACAGAAAATGCAGCGAAATTGCGCGCCGCCTGGCAACAGGGGATGGATGAGAGCATGAAGGCCAGCAGGCTTAATTGATTTAAACGTTAACCATCAGAATAAATACAACTGTAAGATTTAACTTAAGTCTCTGCGGTTGGATTGCTGACATAATGACGGCTTTGATAAACAATGATATTCTGCCAACCACTCTTAAGGGCATCTATTTCCAGAGCGGGATGGCAGATTCTGGTGAGAATTTCATTCTTGATCTCTTTTTTCCGACTCGCTGCGGTGCTCATACTGCTCCTTACGGCTGAATCAGCGGTTGCGAATACCCTCGCAGAGACCGACAAATCAGTGCGTTCTATTGTTTCTGGGATCGTAAGCTATACCCGCTGGCCGACGCTTTCCGGGCAGCCCAGGCTCTGTATCTATGCCTCATCGCGTTATACGCAGGCTCTCAACGCTGAAGACGGGCACGGCGAACTGCCTTATACCCCCGTCATTGTGCATAACGATCGGGAAGCACTGGCGGCAATGTGCGACGCTATTTATTTCGGAAATGAATCTCCTGCGCAACAACTTGATTTAATAAGCCAGTATCAGGGCCGAGCGTTGCTATTAATCTCAGAGCAGAATCCGGAGTGTGTTATTGGCAGCGCATTTTGCCTGATAATTGAAGATAACCGGGCCAGATTTTCCGTCAATCTGGATGCGCTGTCTCGCAGCGGCGTAAGAGTCAATCCGGATGTATTAATGCTTGCACGGAATAAACAGCATGAATAAGGATTTCACTTCAACACCGCGTCCAACCTTTAAAAGAACGCTACAGCGCATCAGCATGATAAGCGTCATAATAACAATGACCTTTATATGGCTGCTGCTGTGTTTTGCTTCCGTAGTGACATTAAAGCAATACGCGCAAAAAAATCTCGAATTAACCGGCGCAACCATGAGCCACAGCCTCGAGGCCTCGCTGGTTTTCAACGATCCGCTGGCCGCCAACGAAACGCTCGCAACCCTTGGCAAACAAGGGCAATTTGCCGTAGCGGAAGTCCTCAACGTTCATAAAAAACGCTTTGCCCACTGGTCATGGAACCCGGACGAAAACACGGACACGCTGGGTGCGCTGGTCAGCCGATGGCTGTTCCCGTTCCCCGTTTCCCAGCCCATCATGCACAACGGCAACACGATCGGAGAGATACGCCTGACCGCGCGTGACAGCCTCATCAGCCATTTCATCTGGATGTCATTTGCCGTTCTCACCGGCTGTATTCTGCTGGCCTCTGCCGTGGCGATCACGCTTACGCGCTCCCTGCATCGCGGAATGGTTACGGCGATGCAGAACATTACCGATGTCGTCCATGACGTGCGCACCAACCGCAACTTCGCCCGCCGGGTAAAAGCAGGCCGCATCGAAGAGTTTCACCAGTTTGGCGAAGACTTCAACAGCCTTCTGGATGAGATGGAAGAGTGGCAGCTCAAGCTGCAGGCTAAGAATGCCCAGCTCATGCGCACGGCCATGCACGACCCGCTGACAGGGCTTGCGAACCGCGCGGCATTTCGTAACAGCATCGCGGCGCTCATGAACGACTCTTCGGCAAAAACAAATTCCGCCCTGCTCTTCCTCGACGGCGATAATTTTAAATTTATCAACGATACCTGGGGGCACGCGGCCGGAGACTGCGTATTAATAGAGGTTGCCAGTCGAATGGTGGAGTTCGGCGAAAAGCGTCATCAGTCCTACCGCCTTGGCGGCGACGAATTCGCGATGGTGCTGTATGGCGTTCATTCGGAATCTGAGGTTCAACACCTTTGTGCTGCGCTTTCGCAGCAGTTTACTCGTCCCTTCGATCTGCATAACGGGCACACGGCATCAATGTCGCTCAGCATTGGTTTTGCTCTGGCGTGGGAAAATGCCTCTCTGGAAGCATTACTGGAGCAGGCCGACCGCCATATGTATCAGGTTAAAAACCAGCGTACAAAAACGATATCTTAGAAAGGAACACGATATGTTAAAGCGATACGTCGCGCCGTTGTTACTGGCATCCCTGGTTCTTGCAGGCTGCCAGACGCCGCCTCAGGGCAAATTCTCACCGGAGCAAATTGCGGCAATGAAGTCCTACGGCTTTAACGAACTGAACGGCGACTGGTCGCTGGGGCTGTCGGATAAAATCCTGTTTGATAAGAATGACGCCAGGCTGCGCCCCGAAAGCGAAACGCAGATCAAAACCATGGCCGCACGCCTGGCCACAACCGGCCTGAACCACGTGCGCATGGATGGACATACGGATAATTATGGTGAAGAGCGTTACAATGAAGCGCTCTCGCTAAAGCGCGCAAATGTGGTTGCAGACGTTTGGGCGAAAGGCGCGGGCATTCCGCGCAGCAACCTGACCACGCGGGGATTGGGCAAAAAATATCCCGTGGCAAGCAACAGCACCGCGCAAGGGCGCGCTGAAAACCGCCGCGTTGCAGTGGTCATCAGCGCGCCCTAGGCTTATCTGACGGACGATCCCGCGAGCGACACGCCTGATGCCGCTCGCCAGCGCAGCCAGTCAACGATGACGAACACTATCAGGCTCCCCCCCATTACCGGCAGCGCCAGCCCCAGCAGCAGGCTTATCGTCACCGTCGCCACTTTTCCCCAGCGCGGCAGCGCCAGCCAGCTCTGGCAAAGCGTCTCCACGGGACTGGTTGCTGACTTTTTAGGGCGGCGCATCCACCACATCCGATATCCCCAGACAATCAGCACGCACAGGGCGGTACCAAATGCGATGAGCACCAGCTGGTTGGGCAGACCAAACAGGATACCCATATGGAAATCCACGCCCCAGCGGGTGAGTTTTGCCATTAGCGGAAATTCATCAAACCGGGTTTGGTCGACTACCCGCATGGCGTGGGGATCAACCGCAACGGCATCAACCTGCGTTGGCCAACTACGATCGATTTCCGTTACCGTCCAGGCCTGGCCGGGCATTCTGGCCGGGCGGATCTCAAGCCGGTTGGCCTCTATCCCTGCCTGGCGGGCGACGCGCAATGCGCCGTCAAACTGCGTCAGATCCATCGTCTTTTCGGGCATGGCCATTCCGCCATGGTGACCGCGATGTTCGGCGTGTTCATCCATGACCATTGGCGAACCGGAGAGCGTGGTATTCACCTGCGGCGTCAGCCAGTTCATCTCTGCCCGGAGTTTATCCACGTTGCCCCCTGCCCACTGGGACCAGGTCAGACCGGTTGCAGAAAACAACAGCATTCCGCCCAGCAGCGCCCAGCCTAACGCCACGTGCAGGCGACGACGAGACTGGAAGCGATTGTTAATCCGCCGCTTCGGCCGGGTGTAAAACCACAGAGCAATCCCCCCGAGGGCGGAAACCCACATCCAGGAGGCAGCCAGTTCGCTGTAGAGCCGCCCGATATCCCCCATCATTAATGAATTGTGCAAGTAATCGATTTTCTGGCGCAGGGGCAGGATCCCGCTGGTGCCGTATACCGTCATATCTCCGCGCACCTGAAGGCTTACCGGATCGACAAAAATGGCACGGTGTTCAGAGGGCCGCAGCGCCGGGTCAGCAAACATCACCCGGGTGGTTTCGTCGTTAGCCAGGCCCGGACGGACGGCGTGTAAGCGAAGAGTATTCCCCACTTTTTTTTCGGCCACGGCAATTTGTGCCGCCAGCGGCTGCCGCTCACCCACGGCATCCGCGTGTAGCGCCTGGCGATAAATCGCGTTTTCCAGCTGCGGTGTCGCCACGTACAGCG
>CAMKZP010000306.1 GCA_946477805.1 uncultured Enterobacter sp. | reverse complement strand
CTCTCAAGCCAGGATGCCGCGGGCTGCCAGTCATAGGTGTGGATATCCAGCAGCGTACCGTCCAGGTCTGTGAAAATCAGTAGTGGCTTTTGCAGCGAAAGCATAAGGGCTCCTGATGATATAGCGCGTTAACTAAGAATAATCCTAAAAAATACGTCGACGCAGACGGCACATTCTGGAACCGATCCCGCCAAAGCCACACGCCGCGCGGACTATGACTCATAACTCAAACTATTAGATGCAAAACAAGATATAAATCATAAGAATATATCCTTGTCAGGCAAATTCGTTGAGGATACTGTTTCCCGTACATCAGATTTCCTGGTGTAACGAATTTACAAGTGCTTCTTGCATAAGCAAGTTTGATCCCGGTCATCCCCATGACCGGGATTTTTTTCACCTATCGGTTCGCTTCAGAAACGCTGAAGTCGTGAATATCCAGCTCGAAGGCTTCGGCCAGCTCCCGGTAGGTGTGATAATCCCTCCCGTTCACGATAACTCGCTCTGAATCATCGTCCGTGCGGCGCACTTCAGCCTCGCTGATCTCGTTAATGGCGGCGAGCAGGGCGTCGACGTCGATTTCCACCTCACGCTTTATGGTCTCGCTGTACTCTTTTTCGGTCTTCATTCCGGGGTCCTCATTCACCGTGTCCATTTTTAAGTATAGACCGCACACAAAAACGCCATTCTCGCCGGGCGGCGATGCCAGTTACTGCGTTTTGTTCTACACTGGCTCAAAACCACAGGAGGAAAGTATGAAGGTTAACGATCGGGTCACCGTCAAAACGGACGGTGGGCCGCGCCGCCCGGGCGTGGTGCTGGCCGTAGAAGCGTTTAATGAAGGCACCATGTATCTGGTGTCGCTGGAAGACTACCCGCTCGGCATCTGGTTCTTTAATGAGCAGGGCCATCCGGACGGTATTTTTGTGGAAACAGCAGAATAGCAGGAGGTCGGGCGGCGTTCGCGTCCCCGGCGTCTGAGGCTGTAAAAGCAAAAATCTCTGGCCAGGCCAGAGATCGCGTAGGGTACAAAAAGGGGTGTGTAGACTAGCGCATATTAACGAAAATTCCGTTGGTGACATTATCCGTCAAACGAACGACGTGATAGATCACCTGCTTATTATGCGTTTTAATCTTCCTTTTAATATTGCCTTTGTGTGACGAAACCGTTTTTGCCTTAATATTCATCTGGTCAGAAATCTGAATTGTCCCTTGTCCAGCCATCCACATTTTTAGCATACTTGATTCAGTTCTGCTTAATGATAGAGTGGGTAAGTTAACCGCTCCTACATTCTTCACTTCTTTATTCAAATAATCACCCAAAATGTCATCCAGCGACTCGGGTTTAATTGATTTCGAACTGATTAGTAAATTTTTACGGACCAACAAATATTCATCAAAATGAATATTGGCGATCGCCATAAAAACAATAAACAATGTCTTAGGATGCTGATTAATGATTTGCTTAATGTGCTGACTGTTGGCTGGATCGTGAATAAAACAGTCCTCATTAATAAACACCACGCCGGGCTTGTGTTCATCACAAGCGGCTTCGAGTTCGTCAACGGTGTGTGCATCGTTGATGTCTCTCTTTCTTACCCCTCTGCTTGCCAGATACCCGGTTAACCCTAGCCGGGTGTAGCTGCATAAATCCATAATGATCGTTGACATGGCATACCCTCACTCAATGCGTAACGATAATTCACCATCTGCCTGAGAGCTCATAAACAGCCATACGGGATGGAAAAACGTAATAAAACCTGTGAGCATGACAAAGACTTTCAGGCGGACTCACTATCCCGTAAAGTTACGTATAATTTGCCAGGAATCTTCTTAAAGTAAAGTAAATATTAAGTATTGTGAGATGGTTAGAAACAATTAAACCGCGTCAGATATATCCTGGAAGATGTTTTTCAGGTTTCACTTTAGGAATATCCTCAGAAAGACACTGTAAACGTTGCGGGTTATTATTTACGTGGCAGTTCGCTGACAATATCAGCGAGCAGGTTAAATATCTCGCTGAATAAATGTTCACAAAACGGAGCGATAAGCGGCATCAGCAATGACATTAATAACAGGCCGACCGTCAGCGTCACCGGGAAGCCAATGACAAATACCGACAGCTGGGGGGCCATTCTGTTCAGTAAGCCTAATGAAAGGTTAACCGTCAGCAGCAGGGTAATGATGGGCAGCGCCAGCATCAGCCCGTTGAGGAAAATCAGCCCGGCCGCGCGAACGAGCGCCAGGAAGGCGTTGCTGTTCACCGGATTTTCACCAATCGGCAGCGTGTGGAAGGTGTCCACCAGCATGGAGATCAGCCACAGGTGGCCGTTGAACGAGAGAAACAGCAGCATTGCCAGCAGGTCGATGATGCGCGCCAGCACCGGCATATTAAGATGGCTGCCCGGGTCGACAAAGGTCGCAAAGGAGAGCCCCATCTGCAGGCCGATAAGCTCCCCGGCCGTGCGCACGGCGGCAAAGGCAAGCTGCATGGTAAACCCGACGGCGACGCCAATCATCACCTGCTGCAGGGCCACCCATACCGCGTTTGCGGAAAAAATCGGGATCTCCACCGGCGGCAGGGTCGGCGCAACGATGACCGTGAGGATCATGCCCAGGCCCACCTTGACCCGCTTGGGTATCGATTTTTCGCTCAGGATGGGGGCGGTTGAGATCAGCGCCATGATGCGCAGCATCGGCCAGAAATAGACTCCTAGCCACTGCACCATTTGGTCGCTGGTGAAATGCAGCATCGTCGCGTCAGCCGATGATATACGGCAGGTTGGTAAACAGGTTGCGCATGTAGTCCAGCAGCAGGTTCAGCATCCACGGCCCGGCAACGATAATCGCCACGAAAACGGCGATGATTTTTGGAATGAACGACAGCGTCATTTCGTTAATCTGCGTGGCGGCCTGCAGTATGCTGATGATAAGGCCGGTCACGAGCGCGACGAGCAGCAGGGGCGCGGCAACGGCAATCGCGACTTTCATCGCTTCCGTGCCCATCATCATTACCGATTCTGGCGTCATTGCGGCCCCTTAGCTGTAAAAGCTCTGCGCCAGCGAGCTGACCAGCAGCTGCCAGCCGTCAACCAGCACAAAAAGCATGATCTTAAAGGGCAGGGCAATGGTCGCCGGCGGGACCATCATCATCCCCAGCGCCATTAGCACGCTGGCGATCACCAGGTCGATAATCAGGAACGGAATAAAGATGGTGAAGCCAATCTGGAACGCCGTTTTCAGCTCGCTGGTCACGTAGGCGGGCAGCAGAATGCGCATCGGCACCGCTTCCGGGCCCTGCAGCTCGCCGGTGTTGGCGAGACGGGCAAAGAGGGCTAAATCGGCTTCACGCGTCTGGCGCAGCATGAATTCACGCAGCGGCTGCGCGCCTTTCTCCAGCGCCACCTGCATGGAAATTTTGTCTTCGCTGAACGGCTGATAGGCGTCGGTGTAAATCTTGTCGATCACCGGCGACATAATGAAAAAGGTCAAAAACAGGGATAAGCCGAGCAGCACCTGGTTCGGCGGCGCAGACGGCGTGCCCAGCGCGTTTCGCAGCAGGCCAAACACGATGATGATGCGCGTGAAGCTGGTCATCATCAGCAGGATGGCGGGGATAAACGTCAGCGAGGTAATGAACACCAGCGTCTGGACGGAGAGCGACCAGCTTTGCGCACCGCCTGCCAGCGGGGTAGAGACCAGGCCTGGCAGCTGCGCATGCACGGCGGGCGCGAACAGGGCCAGGCCCGCAAGCGTAAGGGATAACAAACGGCGCATCAGGATCTCCCGGAACGCTTGAGCAAACTCTTCATGACGGACTGAAAATCCGCAGGGGCTTCTGCGCCCGCATCAGCCGAAACGGGGGCGGGCGGCAGTTTATGCAATACGCTGATGTTTGAGGCGGTAATGCCCAGGACCAGACGCGCGTCGTCCACGTCGACAATGACCTGCTGGCGGTGACCTTCAGGCCGCGCGCGGCGGCGGTTTTACCCGCCAGGCCAAAGCGTTTTGCCAGCCAGGCGGCAATCAGAATGAAGGCAATAATACCGAACAGGGCGCCGCTCACCTGGAGCAGCGGTGAACCCGGAACCGCGGAGGGTTGTGATAGTGTTGCCTGGGTTTTCATTCTTAACGGCTCAGACGACGCATGCGTTCAGACGGGGTAATGATGTCGGTAATGCGCACGCCGTATTTATCGGCGACCACCACCACTTCACCCTGGGCAATCAGGTAGCCGTTGATCAGAATATCCAGCGGCTCGCCGGCCAGACCGTCAAGCGCGACCACGGAACCCTGCGTCAGGCGCAGCAGCTCTTTAATGGTCATACGGGTACGCCCCAGCTCCACGGTCAGCTTGACCGGGATATCCATAATCAGGTCGATATCCTGCAGCGTGCCGCTGACGTCACCGCCGCCCAGCTGCTGGAATACCGCGTCCGCGGCGCTTTTGCCTGCCGGTGCTTTTTGCTCGTTTAACGCCTCAGCCCACAGATCGTCCATTGCTCCGCTGTTTTCATCGGACGGATTGTTCATGTCACTCATTTGGGCTGTTCCTCATTCAGCGAATTCAATATCGGGTTGATCAAGTGCTCAACGCGTAACGCATACTGGCCGTTTATCGTGCCGTACTGGCTTGTCAGCACGGGTACGCCATCCACATGGGCAATGATGCGGTCGGGTTTGTCTATCGGCAGAACGTCGCCGGGTTGTAATTTCAGGATCTGGGATAACCGCATGGAGATGTCGGCAAAGTTGGCCACCAGCTCCAGCTGCGAGTGCTGCACCTGGCGCACCAGGTTTTCGCGCCAGTTTTGATCTTCGTGGCGCGAGTTCTCCAGCGGCGGGTTGACCAGCAGCTCGCGCAGCGGCTCAATCATGCTGAACGGCAGGCAGATGTTGAATTCGCCGGTTAGGTTGCCGATCTCCACGTGGAACGGGGTGTTGACGACGATATCGTTCGGCGAGGTGGTGATATTGGTAAATTTCACCTGCATCTCGGAACGGACGTACTC
>CAMKZP010000305.1 GCA_946477805.1 uncultured Enterobacter sp. | reverse complement strand
CGCCTGACGGACGTGCTGGTCGTTAGCCACGAAAAAACGGCGCAAATCGTCGATGCCCGTCCCGCGCCGCGCTTCAATGCCGAAGCGGATGAGCCGCGTCCGGGGCTGAGGCGCGGCCACATTCCTGGCGCGCTGAACGTGCCGTGGGGCGATCTGGTGTTCGAAGGCGAACTGAAAACCACCGATGAGCTGCAGGCTATTTTTGACCGTCAGGGCGTCGATTTACATCGCCCGATTATCGCCAGCTGCGGCTCCGGCGTGACGGCCTGCGTAGCGATTCTGGCGCTGGCGACGCTTGGCGTGAAAGACGTGACGCTGTACGACGGCGCCTGGAGTGAATGGGGCGCGCGGGGCGATCTCCCCGTAGAACCCGCCAGCTGATGGATAACCGCCTGGCCACGCTGCTCACGCGCGGGGCGTCGCTGACTCGTGCGGAGTATCGCGTCCTCGCCCACCTTACGGAGCACCCTCTGCTGGTGGGCAATATCACGGTGCGCGAGCTGGCGCAGGCGACGTTTGTCTCTACCGCCACTATCATGCGGCTGTGCCAGAAGCTCGGGTTCAGCGGCTTTAGCGAGTTTATCTGGCACTGCAAGCAGCTGCTTTCCGATACGCCGCATATTGCCGCCCCGGGGGAGCCGCGCCCTGAACTGCCCGCGCTGTTCGATCGGTTTATCGCTAACTACCGGCAAACCTTCCAGTGGGTTACGCAGGATAAACGCCTGCAGTTTGCCGATCTGCTGCGCCAGAAGGAGAGCTTTTTTCTCTACGGCGCCGGGTTTTCCTATCTGTTTGCCGAGTACCTGACCAAAAAGCTGCAGGTGCTGGGCAAAACGGCGTTTATTTCCGGGCCGGGCGACAGCCGGAATATTTTCCTCAGCAACGCCGCGCGGTATCAGGTATTTATTGCCGTCTCCCGCAGCGGCGAAACGGAGCAGGTGCTCGATAAAGCGCGGATAGCGAAAAACGTCGGCATGACGGTAGTGGCCTTTACTCGCGCCTCGGCGAACACGCTCGCAGGCATGGCCGATCTGCATTTTGCGCTGTATGACGAAGCGGTGCACTTTGCCGCCGAAGCCGCGGGGGTGACCTCGTTTGAGTCGAACCTGGTGCTGCTGATGGATTTATTGCTGCTGGAAGCTACGGGGTGAGCGCTCACCCCGTTTAATCAGATAATGCGGGTGGTTTTGAGATCGCGCAGGAAGCCGCCCCAGCGACGCTCGTAGAACGGCGTGATGTGTTCGGTAATAAAGTGGCTGATGCCCTTCTCGCCTTTCGTTACCTGACAGATATCAATCGGCTCGTCACCCGGCAGCGTGTCGGTCGCCACGCTTCCCGCCGCCTGAATAATCTCGTCGATATCACCATCGGCTTCAATGCCAATCAGCAGTACCGGGCGCTCATCCGCGCTCTCTTTAACAGAGCACAGAAACGCGCGTCTGACCGGCTTGATGGTCTTGAACAGCGTGGTCAGGGAGTCGATCATCTGCGCGGGCGGCTCGGCCACTTCAGACAGCAGCAGCGTTTCGCCCCCTTCCAGCACTTCCTGGGTGCTGAGCGGGTTGCCCTCTTCGCCCATAAGATGGCTAATTTCGCGCGGGGTGAACTCTTTGCCCGTCGGCAGCTTTGCGTTCAGGAACAGCGTCTGGCCCAGCGTCATTTCAAAAAGGGTACGTACCGGCATCACCACGAACGCCTGTTCGTCTTCAACCGCCTCCTGCAGCGCGTCCAGCGAGGTAAAGAACGGGATCACCGAGGTGCCGTCGTCTTTCTCCCAGTGCAGCAGATCCAGCGCGCTGTCTTCCACGACCTGCTCACCTTCCGCCGCCGTGCCCGGCACCCAGACGGTGGATTCCAGCAGCGTGCGGAAAAACGCCGGGCGGTGAGCGGGCTCGGTGGCCGCCTGCTCCAGCAGGGTTTCTAATTCGTTTTTGGTTTCGGACATAGTTATTCCAGATGGTGCATTTCCCCTCACCCTAACCCTCTCCCCAAAGGGGAGAGGGAATCTGAACACCCTCTCCCCTTTGGGGAGAGGGCTGGGGTGAGGGGACAACAGTTACTCAGCCGTCAGCAGGTTCGCCACGGTACGCACGCCCAGACCGGTTGCGCCCGCAGACCACTGCTCAACCGCCGCTTTACGATAGGTTGCAGAGCAGTCGATGTGCAGCCAGCCTTCGTGATAATTCTCAACGAAGTGGGACAGGAAGCCTGCCGCCGTGCTTGCGCCCGCAGGATACGCCGCGCTTGCGGTGTTGTTCAGCTCGGCAAAGTTAGACGGCAGCTGGCTGCGGTGGAACTCGGCCAGCGGCAGACGCCAGAACGGCTCGTTTTCCGCGGCCGCGCTTGCCAGCAGGCGCGCAGCGAGCTTGTCGTCAAAGCTGAACAGCGCATGGTAGTCGTTGCCCAGCGCCGTTTTCGCGGCGCCGGTGAGGGTCGCCATATCGATAATCAGCTCTGGCTTCTGGGCAGAAGCGTCGATCAGGCCATCGGCCAGCACCAGGCGGCCTTCGGCGTCGGTGTTCATCACCTCGACGTTTTTGCCGTTGCGGTAGCGAATGATGTCGCCCAGCTTGAAGGCGTTACCGCTCACCATGTTGTCCGCGCAGCACAGGTACAGCTTCACGCGCTTGTTCAGACCGCGGGTGATGGCGAACGCCAGCGCGCCGGTGATGGTGGCCGCGCCGCCCATGTCGGACTTCATGGAGTCCATGAACGCGCTCTGCTTCAGGCTGTAGCCGCCGGTGTCGAAGGTGATGCCTTTCCCGACCAGGCAGGCAAAGACCGGCGCAGCTTTGTCGCCGGTTGGGTTGTAGTCCAGCGCCAGCAGGACCGGAGGACGTTCAGAACCACGGCCCACGGTATGGATACCCATGTAGTTCTGCTCGCGCAGGTCTTCCCCTTTGGTGATGCGGTAGGACATTTTCTCGCCCGCTACGCCACACAGCAGGTCAACGGCGCGCTGCGCCAGCTGCTCGGGGCCTAACTCTTCCGCCGGGGCGTTGATGGTGTCGCGCACCCAGTCGATGATGTGCAGGCGGCTTTCCAGCTCTTTCTGACCGGCTTCGTCGAGGCTTGCCCACTCAATTTTACGGGTGCCCTTCGGACCTTTGTAGCCCGCCCAGAATGCCCAGCTGCGGTCGGTGTCCCAGCCTTCGCCTTCCAGCGTCACATGCTTAATGCCCAGACCGTCAATTTTACGCGCCGCGCGCTGGATGAGGCCTACATCATCTTTGCCCGTCAGGTGCAGGGTAATGCCGTCGTTGTTGATGCTCCAGGCGGCTTTCTCGCCCCAGCGTGCGTCGGCAGGCTGCGTCGAGAGCGTAATCTTCATCGCTTCGGTCATTTTATTTATCCTTATTAGCAACTGGCAAACGGGCCGCCTGAAGGCAGCCCGTTTATGTTATCTATTCTGCTTCATCTAACCAGACTAACAGAATCGCCTCCAGAATTTTTTCATTGGATGCGTTTGGATCGTCGTCGAAATCCTCTAAATCGCAGATCCACTGATGCATGTCGGTGAATCGTACGGTCTTCGGATCGAGATCCGGGTTCGCGTCGTAGAGCGCTTCGCCGATTTCACGGCTGTCTGTCCACTTCAGTCCCATATCAATGCTCGCGTGCGTGGTTGATGGTGTAGCGTGGGAACTCCACGACCAGATCTTCATCGGTCACCAGCGCCTGGCAGCTTAAGCGGCTGTCAGGCTCCAGACCCCATGCTTTATCCAGCATGTCGTCTTCGTCTTCGGTGCTCTCGGCGAGAGAGTCGAAGCCTTCACGCACAACGCAGTGGCAGGTGGTGCAGGCACAGGATT
Organism: uncultured Enterobacter sp.; assembly: GCA_946477805.1. Lineage (GTDB taxonomy): Bacteria > Pseudomonadota > Gammaproteobacteria > Enterobacterales > Enterobacteriaceae > Enterobacter. The sequence goes on along the minus strand of CAMKZP010000305.1, from coordinate 1,210 downwards.
TCTCACAGGCGTGTTCCACTTCGATACCTGCACGCAGGGCAACATCGAGAATGGTTTCACCGGTCTTCGCTTCCAGAACAGCGCCATCCGGACAGAGGTCCGCATGAGGCAAAATTACAATCTTTGGCATATTAAACCTCGTCCACGGACTGGCCTTTCAGCGCGACGCGGACAGATTTGTCCATGCGGCGTGCGGCAAAGTCCTGGGTTTGTTTATCAACGTTTTTAATGGCTTCTTCTATTGCGTCAGCGTCATCGCCTTCGGCAACGGCGCTTAGGCGCGCGGCTGCCTCGTCAATCACCTGGCGCTCTGCGGCGCTTAACAGCGCGGCATCGGCAGCGAGTGCGCCGGTCAGGCTTTCCAGCACGCGTGCGGCTTCGACTTTCTGTTCGGCCAGCATACGCGCCTTCACATCCTGCTCGGCGTAGCTCATTGAGTCCTGAATCATGGAGGCGATTTCGCCATCGGTGAGGCCGTAGGACGGCTTAACCTGGATGGACGATTCCACACCGGTCGATTTTTCCATCGCCGTCACGCTGAGCAGGCCGTCCGCATCCACCTGGAAGGTGACGCGAATATGCGCCCCGCCCGCAGGCAGCGCCGGAATACCGCGCAGCGCAAAGCGCGCCAGCGAGCGGCAGTCCTGCACCAGCTCGCGCTCGCCCTGCATCACGTGGATGGACATCGCGGTCTGGCCGTCTTTGAAAGTGGTGAACTCCTGCGCGCGCGCCACCGGAATGGTGGTGTTACGTGGAATGACTTTCTCCACCAGGCCGCCCATGGTTTCCAGACCCAGGGACAGCGGGATGACGTCCAGCAGCAGCATTTCGCTGTCCGGCTTGTTGCCGACCAGGATATCAGCCTGAATAGCGGCGCCCACGGCCACCACTTTGTCCGGGTCGATGGAGGTCAGCGGCGTGCGGCCAAAGAATTCGCCCACGCGCTCGCGCACCAGCGGCACGCGCGTAGAGCCGCCCACCATGACAACTTCCAGCACCTCGTTGGCCTCAACGCCCGCATCTTTCAATGCGCGACGGCAGGCCAGCAGCGTGCGTTTAACAAGAGAGGCAATCAGGTCGTTGAACTGGTCGCGGGAAATGTCACCCTGCCAGCCGGCAACGTTCACGGTAACCGTCTGCGCGTCGCTGAGTGCAATTTTGGCATCGATCGCCGCATCCAGCAGTTCGCGCTGTACGCGCGCATCGCTGC
>CAMKZP010000304.1 GCA_946477805.1 uncultured Enterobacter sp. | reverse complement strand
TGAGTCTGATTACTGGTATGGCCCGCGCTTTGACCAGGTGGCAGAAGTATCCCCTTCCATTGCCGCCGAACTTTGCGACACCGGTGTGAATATGGGTCCATCGGTGCAGGTTAAATGGTTCCAGCGCTGGCTGAACGTTTTCAACAATCAGCAGCAGCTCTATCCGGATCTGATCGCCGACGGGCAAATCGGCCCACGTAGCATCAGCGCGCTAAAGTCCTTCCTGGAGAAACGAGGCGGCGAAGGGGAAATCGTATTGCTTCGCGCACTGAACTGTAGCCAGGGCCAGCGTTATCTTGAGCTGGCAGAGCAGCGTCCGGCTAACGAGTCATTCGTTTATGGCTGGATGCGAGAGCGGGTGAGCCTATGACGACGCTCAAATCTGTACTGATGGCAATCGGAGTTGCGATCCTGATGGTGCTTGGTGCGTTTGGCCTGGGCCGTTCGCGCGGGCGTGAACAGGCTGAAGAAAAAGCAGACCGGCAGCGCACAGAAGAAAAGGCCGCAGCCATTGAGTCAGTAGCCGAACGCCGTGTAGAAGCAACGAAAGAGGCCAGCAATGTACAGCAGAATGTTAACCGCATGCCTGATGACGATGTTGATCGCGAGCTGCGTGACACGTGGAAGCGTCCCGGTGGTGGTTGATACAGCCTGTGACTGGATAAAGCCAATCTACCTGACTGATCACGACATTGATGTTCTTGACCGCCAGACGAAGCGTGACATCCTGGCACATAACAAATCGTGGCAGGCGAACTGCCAGAAAACAAAAGAATCGGGGGAAAAGTGATGAAAACCAACCAGTGCAGTGAAGGTTTCGATAACCCATCCAAGTTCCGCGAGGAATGGGATAAGCAGACCCAGGGGGAATAGAGCCTCATCCCTGAGGTTCTGACACAGTCTCTCCTCTGGACTTTAAACGTAGCAAATTCTCACAGCCTCGCATCCGCGGGGCTTTCTTATGTGCATCGCAGCGCATTACCAACCGAGAGCCTATAGGAAGCGAGCCTGAGATAAATCGTTATCTCTCGGGGCGGCTTATCTATGCGAACAGGCTCGCAACTTATAGGTGAAATATGAAAAAGTTGATGACTACTGCTTTTGTATTCGCGCTGGTCTGGGGGCTGTTTGGCCTGCTGGTTTACGCGACATTGCAGGGAGACCATTCACTGATGAGCATCGTCGTGGCGGCATACTGGGCAATCATCGCTCTTGCGTGCTTCATCTCGCCTTTGTTCCTTGTGGCGGTATTTATGGCCGGGAAAGAGGGCGATCCCATGGAGCGGGCCAAGATGCTTCTCCCTCTGAAGGACTATTACAAACGCAAGGGCGCGATCAAGAGGTTCATTGGGCTTGTGACTATGGCGGCCATCTTCGTCATGCTGTCTTACTCAGGATGGGTTTTCACGTCACTGTTCTACATTCTCGCTTGCGGCTTTTTAACCCTGCTCAATTCGGTCGGCAGAGACAAATTCGAAGAACTGACAGGCCACATCGTTAAGTTGTAAGTCATCACAGAAGCTCTTCACTGAGGGGCTTCGATAATGGTTATCCCCTGCAGCGGATAGTTTAAGGGCTCTACCGTGCAGGGGCAACTCATTGTAAGCGGCTCGTTAAATGCTCAAGACTCTATATCCCTTGCCGCGAATATCATTGTACGAGTCAGTCATCTTTCTCGACTTGTGGCCGAGAAGGGTCTGAGTGTCGAGGCCCTGCGCCCGGTACAAACGCTCTGACAAGGAGCGCTGCTCTCTGAATGTTGGTGGCGTCCCATCTGTGGCATGAACTCCAGCCTGCTCACGACATAATCTGAACCACCTGGATAATGTCCATGTATTAATCCGGCGGCCGCGACTCTGTAGAAGAGGGCCGCTTGCTTCGCAAATAGACAAAACCTCGTCGAGCGTGGTGCCGATAACGTGAAGAGACAGGCCCAGCGGCAGCGCTATGCGCTCACCCGTCTTGAACTGTTTAATGTGGAGATATCCTGACTTGATATCGCCTCTCTCCATTCTGCATAAATCAGATGAGCGCTGACCCGTCACAAGCGCGAGAAGCAGCGCCACCTGGAAATAACCCGGCGCAACATACTTCGCAGCTCTGAATATTCTCAGCCACTCATCAAAGGTGAGGCGCTCAGTGGTGACGAAAGTAACAGGCTTTTTGCTTACAAGTGCCGGGTTATGCCCAAGCGGTATGCAGCCTGCCCTTTGCGCTTCAAGAAATACATCGGATATGTTTATCCGCAGCCGTCTGGCAGAGAACGGTGCCAGCTCGGCCTTATCCATAATTGCACTTGTGATATCCGCTACCGAAATGTCGACCAGCGGCACCCTGGCCCAATGGTTCACGCAAAACCAAATCATCCGCCGGTAATCACAGGCAGTCTTTGGCTTAATCAGTCCTGAATCTATACGCCGCTGTAAAATTTTCTCGTAGGTAAGTAGCCACTCAACTAACAGTATTTTTTCCATAAATCCTCCATTCAAAAAACTGCCTGCACGGCAGTGGAGGAGGGCCGTATTTTACATGACGCGTTTCATATGAGAAAGCAGGCCATATATGACCGACATCTACCAAATCACCCTGACCACCCAAACAGGCGAAACCTTCACGGGCAAGATGTCACGACGTCAGCCTGAGCTGGTTAACGGCTTCGTGCCGCTGGCGACTGAAACGGGACAGTGGCTGTATTTCGCTCCTGGCGACGTGAAGCGCGTGCAGTTCACACCAGTACTGGCAGATCAAACAGAACAGCTAGCAGAACAAACAACGGAGTAAGTCATGGCGATTAGCAAAGAGCTTGAAGTTCAAAGGCTGGTTATCTTGGGTGCCGTTTCAACGCTGGGTGAGGAAATCCGAAGCGAAATCTTCGACCTGAAGGAGCAGATTTTAAAACTGTGCAGCAATGCCAGTGAGAAAGAGTATGCGATGACGGCCTTATCTCTCGCAGCGATCGAACAACAGAAAGAAATGCCGGAGTAACGAATGAGCAAACCGGACTGGGAGGCCATCGAGTAGGCTTATCATGACGGTGGAGTTACATAAGATTAGGATTCGAAGCAGGGCATTGCCCCACTTCGAATATGTTCACTTGTTTCCCGGTCCAGGGAAAGAATCAACATATTTAATCGTGAAATCTGGGAATGAGTTTACGATTTGTATTTTGTAATCTGGGAAAGCCTCTACGATTTTCCATTTCCCAGCGCTGTTTGGGAAGGAGTCTACCACTTTCACTTTCAGGTCAGGAAAAGAGCTAACAACTTTGACTTTAAAGTCCGGAAACGAATTAACTATTTTGATCTTTCCATAAATTTTCGATACATCAACTTCTTTTGGCACACTGGCCTCCTTCTCTTGGATAAACACATGGCACTCACCGACAAGCAAGAAATGTTCTGTCGCGAGTACCTCATCGATTTAAACGCCACGCAAGCGGCTATTCGGGCGGGGTACAGCGCAAAGACAGCTAACCGCACTGCGTCCGAAAACCTGTCAAAACCTGACATCCAGTCCAGAATTGCCGAACTTAAAACGCAACGCAATGATCTGGTTGGCATAAATGCGACATATGTCCTGAATCGTTTGGTTGAGATTGACCAGATGGACGTGCTCGACATCCTCAAAGACGACATGGGTCTGAAGCCAGTAAGCGAGTGGCCTTCATCCTGGCGAAGATATTTGAGCGGCTTCGATGTGGCTGAGATGTTTGAAGGCCGTGGGGAGGAGCGTGAGATGGTCGGGCTGCTCAAGAAAATTAAGTGGCCTGATAAAGTCAAAAACCTCGAGCTGCTCGGGAAGCACATAGATGTTATGGCTTTTAAAGAGCAGGCTACTCATGAGCATACAGGCAAGAACGGCGGGCCAATTGAAATGGCGACGCTGACCAAAGAAGAGTACAAGGCTGCACGGCGGGAGATGTTGGAGGATGACGACTGCTGAGCAAAAGGCTTACGCCCGGAAGATTGAATGCGAAGAAGACGGGCTCTATTACGCTCGATACTTCTTCAAGCAGCGCACCGGCGGCAAGATGATTGTCGCGCCGCACCACAAGGTGATTCAGCAAACACTGGATCGCGTTATTGATGGTGAGATTCAGCGCCTGATCATCAACGTCCCGCCTGGGTACACGAAAACGGAGCTGGCTACCATCAATATGATGGGCCGCGGACTGGCGCTGAACTGCCGGGCCCGCTTCATGCACCTGTCCTATTCGCATAACCTGGCGCTGCTGAACTCCTCAACTGCGCGCGGCATGATTAAGTCGCGGGCGTATCAGTCGATGTGGCCGATGTCGCTGCGCGATGACGCTGACAGCAAGGCTATGTGGTGGACTGAGCATGGCGGCGGGGTTTATGCATCGTCAGCTGCCGGACAGGTTACCGGCTTTCGTGCCGGGCATATGGAACCAGGCTGGCAGGGCGCGCTGATTATCGATGACCCGGTTAAGCCGGATGATGCTTACTCTGAGATCGTCCGCGACGGGGTCAATAACCGCTTTAACGAGACAATCAAATCACGACTGGCGATCGAGACGACGCCGATGATTGTCATCATGCAGCGGATCCACTACCACGACCTGAGCGGCTATTTGCTGCGGGGCGGCAGTGGTGAGAAATGGCATCACCTTAATCTTCCTGTTCTCATCGATAGCAGCCGCAGTTACGAAGAAACTTATCCGGAAAACACCCACGCCATCCCGATTGACCATGGCTTGCCTGATGGCTGGCTGTGGCCGTTTAAGCACAACGAATCGCACCGAGTATCGTTGTTTTCTCACCGGCGCACCGCCGAAGCCCAGTACATGCAGAACCCGAAACGCTTCAACGCGGAGGGGGCGCTGTGGAACGAGGAAATGATCAGCGCCGCACATGCGATGCGGATCACCCAGGAACTGGCCCGTACGGTCGTTGCAATCGACCCGCAAGCGACAAACAGCGAAGAGAGCGACGAGTCCGGTATCGCTGTTGCGAGCGTTTACGGCAGCGGTGATGAGCGGCAATACAGCCTTGATGCTGATTACAGCGGCAAATACTCACCTAATG
>CAMKZP010000303.1 GCA_946477805.1 uncultured Enterobacter sp. | reverse complement strand
CTCGACTAGTCGTCGGCAGCGTCAGATGTGTATAAGAGACAGATATCGGTGACCTCCGCGGATTCGTGGATCTGGACCTCGAACCCCAATTTTTTGGCTTCCCTGACCACCGTCAGAAAGCCGTCGCGGAAATATTCGCCCAGCAAAAGCCGCGGCAGAAACTGCCGGTCGTGCAGGCTGGCTTTCTCCACCTTAAAGCGCGCCAGGTGGGCGTCACTTTTGCCCCTGAGCCAGTCAAGGTAGGTCATAAAGATGGGGGGAATTTCGATGCTGGCAATATTGGCCAGCATCAGACGAGAGTTATCGTCGTCGCTGTAGGGCATGCCCACGCCGGCTTCATCTGCCTGTTCAAAAACGGAGACGGCAAGAGGGGTTGCGTTTTTCAGAAGCGAATAAAAGGTGTAAATCCCTGTTGGCCCGGAGCCGATAATGGCAATTTTCTTCATCGACAGTCTTCCTGCGTTATTTTTTTTCCATGAGAAAAGCGTATCAGGTGAAGCGTTAAGAAATCAGGATAATGGGAATTTTCAGAATGCTAAGAGAGGAGTTGCACCATTTCAGGACTGAAATGGTGCGTCCGAGTGGACTCGAACCACCGACCCCCACCATGTCAAGGTGGTGCTCTAACCAACTGAGCTACGGACGCAGAATGGTGCGTTCAATTGGACTCGAACCAACGACCCCCACCATGTCAAGGTGGTGCTCTAACCAACTGAGCTATGAACGCAACGTGTTGTCAGCGACAACGGGGACGAATATTAGCGGCACAGCCCCAAGGAGGCAAGAGGGAAAATGCATTTTTCTCTCTGATTTCACGCGATTGCTTCATTACCGCGCAAAGTGAAGAGAAAGTAGCCGCCAGCTGGCGGCTACTGCGCCATTAACGTGCGGCGCGTTGCAAAATAACCGTTGACGGCTGACGCTGCAGGAAGCGCATCCGCAGCATCATCATGATGGCCGCAGAGGTCAGACCGATGATAAAGCCCATCCAGAAACCGGCAGGCCCCATACGGTCTACCACCAGGTCGGTGAGCGCCAGCACGTAGCCGGTCGGCAAACCCAGCACCCAGTAGGCAATAAACGTAATAAAGAAGATTGAGCGCGTATCTTTATACCCGCGCAGCACGCCGCTGCCGATAACCTGAATGGAGTCTGAAATCTGGTATATCGCCGCGAGCAGCATCAGCTGTGACGCCAGCAGCACCACCTCCGGATTATCGTTATACAGCAGCGCAATTTGCTCCCGCAGCGCAACGGTAAACAGCGCGGTACAGGCGGCCATGCAGACGCCGACGCCCAGCCCGGTCCGCGCCGCGGTTTGGGCGTCCAGCGTCGACCCTTGCCCCAGGCGGAAGCCAACGCGAATGGTGACGGCCGCCGCCAGAGACATCGGCAGCACGAACATCAGCGAGCTGAAGTTCAGCGCAATCTGGTGTCCTGCGACGTCAATAATGCCGAGCGGGGAGACCAGCAGAGCCACAACGGCAAAGAGCGTCACCTCAAAGAACAGCGCCAGCGCAATCGGCAACCCCAGCTGGATGAGGCGCGTCATGACCGCCCAGTCCGGTGTGCTAAAGGCGCTGTCGTTACGAATATCGCGCATGGCGCGGGCGCGCTTAACGAAGGTGAGCATGCTAAAGAACATGACCCAGTACACCGCCGCCGTTGCAACGCCACAGCCCACGCCGCCCAGCTCCGGCATGCCGAAGTGGCCGTAGATGAAGATATAGTTCACCGGAATATTGACCAGCAGGCCAATAAAGCCCATCACCATTCCCGGTTTGGTTTTTGCCAGGCCTTCGCACTGGTTACGCGCGACCTGGAAAAAGAGATAGCCCGGTGCGCCCCAGAGCAGCGCGCGCAGGTAGCCGACGGCCTTATCGGCTAACGCCGGGTCAATGTTTTGCATGGCGCGGATGATGTGTCCGGCATTCCAGAGCACCACCATAATCAGCACGGAGACGAACCCGGCCAGCCAGAACCCCTGGCGAACCTGATGAGCGATGCGCTCGCGTCGTCCTGAGCCGTTTAGCTGAGCGATAACCGGCGTGAGCGCCAGCAGCAGGCCGTGACCAAAAAGAATGGCCGGTAGCCAGATAGAGGTACCGATAGCGACGGCGGCCATATCGGTCGCGCTGTAGCCACCCGCCATTACCGTATCCACAAATCCCATTGCGGTTTGAGCCACCTGCGCGACGATCACCGGTATTGCCAGTGCCAATAGCTGACGCGCTTCAATCATATACTTCTGCACGTGAACACCTTTTGTATTGTTGTTATTTGAGAGACTAAAAAAGCCGCCGAAACGGGCAGCAAGAAGAAAATGCAGGGGGATAGCCAGCTATTGTAGCGGGGTTTAACTAATTATCTAGTGAAAAAATCGCCAGAAAATGCGCTCCGCTGGCAACCTGTTTTTCCAACTGTTATTGTGGTGGGATTAAACGGTGTCACTACCGTCCGGAAAAAACAGGAGTTGTAAGCATGTTCACTGGCATTGTGCAGGGCACCGCCACAGTGGTGTCTATTGATGAAAAACCTAATTTCCGCACTCACGTGATAGAGCTGCCGGAATATATGCTCGACGGCATTGAAACCGGCGCTTCGGTTGCGCACAACGGCTGCTGTCTGACGGTGACCGATATTAACGGCAACCTGATTAGCTTTGATTTAATGAAAGAAACCCTGCGCATCACCAACCTCGGAGAGCTGCAGGTGGGCGATACCGTCAACGTCGAGCGCGCGGCAAAGTTTAGCGACGAAATTGGCGGCCATCTGATGTCGGGCCACATTATGACCACTGCCGAGGTGGCGAAAATCGTGACCTCTGAAAATAACCGTCAAATCTGGTTTAAAGTCCAGGATCCGGCATTAATGAAATACATCCTTTATAAAGGATTCATCGGCATCGATGGAATTAGCCTGACGGTTGGGGAAGTTACGCCGACGCGTTTCTGCGTGCATTTAATTCCGGAGACGCTGCAGCGCACGACGCTGGGGGCAAAAAAGCTGGGGCATCGCGTGAATATCGAAATCGATCCTCAAACCCAGGCGGTTGTTGATACGGTAGAACGCGTGCTGGCGGCAAAAGAGGCCGCGATAATTAAAACCGCAGAAGAAGAATAAAAATAACCCCGGGTATCCGGGGTTATTTTTTAGCGAGCGACACGCAGGCCGTGTTCAATTCCCCGGCTAAAGACCACCTGCCACAGCTGAATATCCCGCGCGCGGAAAGCGCCCGCGCAGGCGTTCAGGTAATAGCTGAACATCCGTTTGAAGCGTTCGGAATAGTTATCCGCAATCTCGGGCCATGCCTCCAGAAAACGTTCATGCCAGGCCATCAGCGTGGTGTCGTAATCTGCGCCAAAGTTGTGCCAGTCCTCGACGATAAAGTGCGGTTCGCTGGCGTTGGCAATCTGGCGAACGGAGGGTAAACAGCCGTTGGGGAAGATGTATTTGTTGATCCACGGGTCAACGTTATTATCCGTCCGCTTCGAGCCGATGGTGTGCAGAAGGAAAATACCGTCAGGTTTTAAATTGCGATCCGCGACGCTGAAATAGGTCGCATAATTTTTCGGCCCGACGTGCTCGAACATGCCAACGGAAACGATGCGGTCAAACTGCTCGTCCAGGTCGCGATAGTCCTGGAGGCGAATATCAACGTCCAGATCCCGGCAGCGTTCCTGCGCCATTTTTTGCTGCTCGGCGGAGATCGTCACGCCCATAACGCTCGCGCCGTAGTGCTTCGCCATAAACCAGGCCAGACCGCCCCAGCCGCATCCGATATCCAGCACGCGCATGCCGGGGCGCAGCTGCAGTTTTTCGCAAATCAGACGCAGCTTATCCTGCTGGGCTTCTTCAAGCGTGGTGGCCTCTTTCCAGTAGGCGCAGGAATACTGCATCAGCGGATCGAGCATGCGGCTGAACAGATCGTTGCCCAGGTCATAGTGCTCTTTACCGACGATCCACGCCCGTTTTTTACTTTGCAGATTGAACAAGCGGGCAGCGGCGATGCGCAGCGTATCCTTGAAATGACGCGGCAGCTCGTTTTCCAGGCCAGCACGCAGCACGCTGCTGAAGAACATATCCAGCCGTTCGCACTCCCACCAGCCGTCCATATAGCTTTCGCCCAGGCCTAACGATCCCTCCTGCAGCACGCGTTTAAAAAAGTCGGGATGTTTAATCTGGGGATCTGATGGTGAAGACCCATTGATAGTGATGCCTGCACGACCCAGCAGCTCACTGACGATCCGGGACCAGTTATCGTCCGGAACGCTAACTTCTTCTATACACGATGAACTCATAGCTTCCCCATCACCTTGCTGTGATCAGAACCTTAAAACAGCGTAGACGCTATTCAGGGTTTGTGAGAAATCTCACGGACAACGTCCGCGAGGCTAGTATCCGACGTAGAACAGAGGAAGGGAGATAACCCTTGCCGAAAAGCCTTCCATGGTAAAACGGGAGCACTCCGGCTCCCGTTAACGCTTAATATTTATCGTAATTAATCGAACCAAATTCAGTATAGGCCTCAAAATTTGGTGATTCAATATAAAATTCTTAGCAACCTAATCACTGAAATGTAACATTATTTCCCGCGCGATTAGGCTTGCGACGTTTGCGTCTGCGCTTCATCGGCTCGCGCAGAGGATTGCATGCGGTATCCCAGGCCTGCCAGCGCAACCGTCACCAGCATGACGCTGGTGGTGGTCATCAGCGGCGTGGCAATCAGCGCAGAGACCACCAGGCTTGCCAGGAAGCACAGGCCCAGCTGCAGGGTGTTTTGCAGCGCCGCTGCGCGACCTGTGGCCTGCGGGAACGGACGTAGCGCCTGCGCCACCACGATAGGGTAAATGGCACCGTTGGCAATCGCCATCACGCAGAACGGAATCAAAATTTCTGTCAGCCCTGCTCCCGGAATAAACCCAACCGCCCAGGTTCCAATCACGCTGAACGCGTACAGCACGAGGAGCCACGGCAGCATCTGCTGGCCCTCCCATTTCTGCAGCGCCGCACGACAGCCGTAGCCGCCCACCAGAAACGCGATAG
>CAMKZP010000302.1 GCA_946477805.1 uncultured Enterobacter sp. | reverse complement strand
GATGCCTATGCTGTTTGCTGACCTCGGCTGCATCGTCGGCGGCTACCTGCCTCCGCTGTTCCAGCGCTGGTTCGGCGTGAACCTGATTGTCTCCCGTAAGATGGTGGTCACGATGGGCGCACTGCTGATGATTGGCCCGGGGATGATCGGCCTGTTCACCAGCCCTTACGTTGCTATTGCCCTGCTGTGTGTCGGTGGTTTTGCTCACCAGTCTCTGTCCGGCGCGCTGATTACGCTTTCATCCGACGTCTTTGGTCGTAACGAAGTGGCAACCGCCAACGGCCTGACCGGTATGGCCGCCTGGACCGCGAGTACCATGTTTGCGCTGGTGGTGGGCGCGCTGGCAGATACCATCGGTTTCAGCCCGCTGTTTGCGGTTCTGGCTATCTTCGACCTGCTGGGCGCGGTGGTGATCTGGACGGTGCTGAAAAGTAAGTCCGCCGACGAGCTGGCGAAAGAGTCCCTTGGGGGACCCGCGACGCAGAGTTAGCGTTGCAGCGCCAACCGGCAAAATCTTCTCAAAAGCCGCCTCCGGGCGGCTTTTTTCATGGCGAAATCTGGAGACTGGTGCGCAAAAGTGGTATAACAAATAATCCGCCGTACCCTGCCTGGAGCGCATATGGAAATCACCGAACCACGTCGTTTATATCAACAACTTGCCGCCGAGCTGAAAGATCGCATCGAGCAGGGTGTCTATCTTGTCGGTGATAAACTTCCCGCCGAGCGCTTCATTGCGGATGAAAAAAGCGTGAGCCGTACGGTGGTGCGCGAAGCCATCATCATGCTGGAAGTGGAAGGCTACGTTGAGGTCCGCAAGGGTTCCGGTATTCACGTCATTTCAAACCAGGCAAAACACTCCCCGGCGCCGGACGAAAGTCTTGAATTCGCCAGCTACGGTCCGTTTGAGCTGCTCCAGGCTCGCCAGCTGATCGAAAGCAATATTGCGGAATTTGCAGCGACTCAGGTGACCAAGCAGGACATCATGAAGCTGATGGAAATTCAGGAAAACGCGCGTAAGGAAAAATGTTTCCGCGATTCCGAATGGGACCTTCAGTTCCACGTGCAGGTGGCGCTGGCCACCCAGAATACGGCGCTGGCCGCAATCGTCGAAAAAATGTGGACTCAGCGCGTTCACAACCCGTACTGGAAAAAACTGCACGATCATATCGATTTGCGCACCGTGGATAACTGGTGCGACGACCACGACCAGATCCTTAAAGCCCTGATCCGCAAAGATCCCCATGCGGCGAAGCTGGCCATGTGGCAGCACCTGGAAAACACCAAGCTGATGCTGTTCAATGAGACCAGTGACGACTTCGAATTCAACGCTGACCGCTATCTTTTTGCAGATAATCCCGTCGTTCACCTCGATACGGCCGCCAGTCAGGCAAAATAGTTTCCTTTCCCTCGGCAGGCGCTCCGCTGCGCCTTCCGCCGCCCTGGAGTAAGCAAAACATATATAGTGTCAGCCTTTGTAAAACTCCTCGCTCACTCCCCGGCCTTACGCCAAAATCATTTCACCCCTGCAAATTCTGTGACGCAGAACGTCGGGCTTTGTTACAATTGGATCCACTTCGTTATTTTGTAAGTTAGTGCTTGCTAACCAGCCAATTAACAGGGAACAGTGTTGGCCACACCTCAATGTGTCCGCGAGCGACCATAATGAAATCACGACAACGTCGCCGTGCTGTTTTTCCCGGATAACAGGCGAGACGTTAACCGATTTCCAGGAACACTGAATGGAACTTTTGACCCAACTACTGAACGCCCTTTGGGCTCAGGATTTCGAAACGCTGGCCAATCCTTCCATGATTGGCATGCTCTACTTTGTCCTGTTTATGATCCTGTTTCTGGAAAACGGGCTGCTTCCGGCCGCCTTTTTACCGGGCGACAGCCTGCTGGTTCTGGTCGGCGTACTTTGTGCCAAAGGGGCGATGGCTTTTCCGCAAACCGTAGTGCTATTGACCATCGCGGCCAGCCTTGGCTGCTGGGTGAGTTACATTCAGGGACGATGGCTGGGCAATACGCGGCTCGTCCAAAACTGGCTGTCGCACCTGCCGGCGCACTACCACCAGCGCGCGCACCATCTTTTTCATAAGCACGGGCTTTCGGCGCTGCTGGTCGGCCGCTTTATCGCCTTTGTTCGCACCCTTTTGCCGACCATCGCCGGTCTTTCCGGGTTAAGCAGCGCGCGCTTCCAGTTCTTTAACTGGATGAGCGGCCTGCTGTGGGTTCTGATCCTGACCACGCTGGGATACGCGCTAGGCAAAACGCCGGTCTTTATGAAATACGAAGACCAGCTGATGTCCTGCCTGATGCTGCTGCCCGTCGTCCTGCTGGTCTTCGGTCTGGTGGGGTCTCTGGTGGTGTTGTGGAAAAAGAAATACGGGGCCAGAGGTTAACTATGGTGACCTCCCCGCTCTCGTTGCGCCGTGTGTCATACGCCATCATCGCGCTGATGATGTTCGGCGCGTTGATCCTGGCATGGTCTGCGCTGCAGCAGCAGGAATCGACGCTGGCGATCCGCCCCGTTAGCCAGGGCGCCAGCGTGCCGGACGGTTTTTCAATCTGGCACCACCTGGACGCCAACGGGATACGCTTCAAAAGCATTACGCCGCAGGACGACGTGCTGCTGATTAAATTTGACTCCAGCGCCCAAAGCGCGGCGGCTAAAGCGGTGCTCGACCGCACGCTGCCGCAGGGCTACATCATTGCTCAGCAGGAAGACGACAGTCACGTTGCCTCCTGGATGTCACGGCTACGCGACTCGTCGCACCGGTTTGGATAATTACCAGGATTCCGAATCTTTTCACTCACTTTGGTGAATCCCCCGTTTACTTACTATGCTTAAGTACGCGGAGCACCCCTCAGATGTTCTCCGCATAGTTCTGGAACACGGCTTAGGCCGTAACACAATGGAAGGTTTCGATCATGAAATTCCGCATTACTCTGGCTCTGGCCCTTTTTTCTTTAAGTACAGCGTCATTCGCTTCTTCTCTCTGTCAGGAGAAAGAACAGGACATTCAGCGCGAGATCAGCTATGCCGAAAAGCATAACAATCAGCACCGTGTGGATGGCCTGAAAAAAGCGCTGAGCGAAGTGAAAGATAATTGTACGGACAGCCAGCTGCGTGCCGATCGCCAGAAAAAAATCGCTGAACAAAAGGACGAGATAGCCGAGCGCCGTCAGGACCTGCAGGAAGCGAAAGAGAAAGGTGATGCGGATAAAATTGCCAAACGCGAGAGGAAGCTCCAGGAAGCGCAGGACGATCTGAAAGCGCTGGAAGCTCGCGAATATTGAGTTAACGGAAATCTCAACAGGAGAGAATCATGTCTAAAGATACAACGTCAGAACATCTGCGCGCTGAGCTGAAATCCCTGGCGGATACCCTGGAAGAGGTGCTGAACTCCTCTGCCGATAAGTCGAAAGAAGAAGTGAGCAAACTGCGCAGCAAAGCAGAGCAGGCGCTGAAAGAGAGCCGCTATCGCCTGGGTGAAACCGGTGATGCGCTGGCAAAACAGACCCGCGAAGCCGCCGCGCGTGCCGATGAGTACGTTCGCGATAACCCATGGACGGGTGTAGGTATTGGTGCCGCCGTGGGCGTGGTGCTGGGTGTACTGCTGACGCGTCGCTGATTATGGAAGATCCTCGTCACGCACAAGGGCCTGCAAATAACGTCCTCGGTATCGGCCAGCGTATTTTAACCACGCTGGTCGGCATTGCCGAAACGCGCGTCCGGCTGGCAGTCGTCGAACTGGAAGAGGAGAAAGCGAATCTCTTCCAGATGCTGCTGATGCTTGGGCTTACCATGCTCTTCGCCGCATTCGGTCTGATGAGCCTGATGGTGTTAATCATCTGGGCTATCGATCCGCAGTATCGGCTTAATGCGATGATTGCCACCACCGTCGTACTGCTGGTTGCCGCATTGATTGGCGGCATCTGGACGCTGCACAAAGCGCGCACGTCCACCTTCCTGCGCCACACGCGCCAGGAGTTAGCCAACGATCGTTCGCTGCTGGAGGATGATAAATCGTGAGCAGCGCAGCCGAACGTCAAAAGCGAAAGGCGTATCTGTTGAGCCAGATCCAGCAGCAGAGGCTGGATCTGTCCGCCAGCCGCCGCGACTGGATTGAATCAACGCGTCGGTTTGACCGCGGCTGGAACACCGTCCTGAGCCTGCGCTCGTGGGCACTGGTCGGCAGCAGCGTGATGGCTATCTGGTCCGTTCGTCATCCTAATATGCTGATCCGCTGGGCCAGACGTGGGTTTGGCGCCTGGAGCGCATGGCGTCTGGTGAAAGCAACGATCCGTCAGCAGCAGTTACGGTGATAAAAGCAAAACGGTAACCCTGGTTACCGTTTTTTGTTTTTGCACCCTCTCCCTGCGGGAGAGGGATGGGGTGAGGGCACCCGCCCGCACTCTCTTACTCAATATCTTTGATAAAGATTGACAGTTTTCCTTGCTAACAATTGCCACCCGCCCCGTTTACACTCCTCTCCATCGACAGCAAAGACGCGGTATCTACCCGAATTTGCACATATTTAAAGTTCAGCCGCATATGTGGTTTCCTGGAGAGTAAAATGAAAAAATTAGAAGATGTTGGTGTACTGGTCGCGCGTATCCTGATGCCAATTCTGTTCATCACCGCGGGTTGGGGCAAAATCACCGGCTATGCGGGTACCCAGCAGTATATGGAAGCCATGGGCGTGCCGGGGTTCCTGCTGCCGCTGACCATTCTGCTTGAGTTCGGCGGCGGCCTGGCAGTGCTGTTCGGCTTCCTGACCCGTACCACCGCGCTGTTCACCGCAGGCTTCACCCTGCTGACCGCGTTCATCTTCCACAGCAACTTTGCGGAAGGCGTAAACTCCCTGATGTTCATGAAAAACCTGACCATCGCGGGCGGCTTCCTGCTGCTGGCTATCACCGGTCCAGGCGCCTACAGCATCGACCGCCTTCTGAATAAGAAGTGGTAAGCAGGCTATACTGAATACATTCAAAGCGAGGAGATATCTCCTCGCTTTTGCTATCTGACGGAGGAGAAAAAAATGGG
>CAMKZP010000301.1 GCA_946477805.1 uncultured Enterobacter sp. | reverse complement strand
TCTCGTGGGCTCGGAGATGTGTATAAGAGACAGAAACGGCCGTGGCTGGTGTCATATTTTAACAAATGCGCCATGCCCGCAGCATCCGCCAGTTCATTGATTGCCACCACGGTGATTTCCGCACGACGCCCGGATTCATACAAAGCACGAACCACGTTGCGCCCGATGCGACCGAAGCCATTAATCGCTACGCGTACGGTCATAGATCTCCTGCAAAGCTATCCCTGAGTTGAGGTGGCTGAAAGAGTAATCCAGCAGCGCCCCAAGGGGAATCCTTGCCTGTCACAAACTGCGATTGATTGGTCATTTGTCGAACATTTAATCGACTGAAACGCTTCAGCAAGAATAAGCGAATCGGGGAATAAAAGGAATCTCTGCCCAGACCAATAAGCCAGCTATATGACTTGCGTCACATTTTTGATGGAATAATGCCTGCAAAAAAGCCGGGTGGCGCGCTAGCGCTCACCCGGCCTACTTTTGAGCCATTTGTAGCCCCGGTAGGCGTAGCGCCACCGGGCAAAACGGCAATTACAGCAGTTCTTTCGCCTTAGCGACAACGTTCTCAACGGTGAAGCCGAACTCTTCGAACAGCAGTTCTGCAGGCGCGGATTCCCCGAAGGTGGTCATCCCGACGATAGCGCCGTTCAGGCCAACGTATTTGAACCAGTAGTCTGCGATGCCCGCTTCTACCGCCACGCGAGCGGAAACCGCTTTAGGCAGTACGGATTCACGGTATGCCGCATCCTGCTTGTCGAACGCATCGGTAGACGGCATGGAAACCACGCGCGCCTTCACGCCTTCGGCAGACAGTTTGTCCCACGCCGCTACGGCCAGCTCAACTTCAGAACCGGTCGCGATGAAGATCAGCTCTGGCTGACCCGCGCAATCTTTCAGCACGTAACCGCCGCGGGCGATGTTTGCCAGCTGCTCTTCGGTACGATCCTGCTGCGCCAGGTTCTGACGAGAGAGGATCAGCGCGGTTGGGCCATCCTTACGCTCAACGCCATATTTCCACGCGACGGCGGATTCAACCTGGTCACACGGACGCCATGTGCTCATGTTAGGGGTCACGCGCAGGGAAGCGACCTGCTCTACTGGCTGGTGAGTAGGGCCATCTTCGCCCAGACCGATGGAGTCGTGGGTGTAGACCATCACCTGACGCTGTTTCATCAGCGCAGCCATACGCACGGCGTTACGTGCATATTCAACGAACATCAGGAAGGTAGAGGTGTACGGCAGAAAACCGCCGTGCAGGGAGATACCGTTCGCAATCGCGGTCATACCGAACTCGCGTACGCCGTAATGGATGTAGTTGCCGGCGGTATCTTCGTTGATCGCTTTAGAGCCAGACCAGATGGTCAGGTTAGACGGTGCCAGGTCAGCGGAGCCACCGAGGAATTCTGGAAGCCATGGACCAAAAGCTTCGATCGCATTCTGAGACGCTTTACGGCTGGCAATCTTGGACGGATTCGCCTGCAGCTTAGCGATGAATTCGTTCGCTTTCGCGTCGAAGTCAGACGGCATGTCGCCTTTCATACGGCGGGTGAACTCAGCCGCTTCCTGTGGGAACGCTTTCGCGTAGGCCGCGAATTTCTCGTTCCAGGCCGCTTCTTTCACCTGGCCTGCTTCTTTTGCATCCCACTGCGCATAGATGTCAGACGGGATTTCGAAGGCAGGGTGATTCCAGCCCAGCGCTTCACGGGTCAGTGCGATTTCCGCGTCGCCCAGCGGCGCACCGTGGGAGTCGTGGGTACCCGCTTTATTCGGGGAACCAAAGCCGATGATGGTTTTGCACATCAGCAGAGACGGTTTATCCGTTACCGCGCGCGCTTCTTCCACTGCACGTTTAATCGAGTCAGCATCGTGACCATCAACGCCACGCACAACGTGCCAGCCGTAGGCTTCGAAGCGTGCTGCGGTGTCATCAGTGAACCAGCCTTCAATGTGGCCGTCGATGGAGATACCGTTGTCGTCATAGAACGCAACCAGTTTGCCCAGCTTTAGGGTACCTGCGAGGGAGCACACTTCGTGAGAAATGCCTTCCATCATGCAGCCGTCGCCCATGAACGCGTAGGTGAAGTGGTCAACGATGTCGTGACCTGGACGGTTGAACTGTGCCGCAAGGGTCTTTTCAGCAATCGCCATACCTACTGCGTTAGCAATACCCTGACCCAGCGGGCCGGTGGTGGTTTCTACGCCAGCGGTGTAACCCACTTCCGGGTGGCCAGGCGTTTTGGAGTGCAGCTGACGGAAGTTTTTCAGCTCTTCGATTGGGAGGTCGTAGCCGGTGAGGTGCAGCAGGCTATAGATCAGCATAGAGCCGTGGCCGTTCGACAGCACGAAACGGTCGCGGTCAGCCCATGACGGGTTCTGCGGGTTATGGTTCAGGAAATCACGCCACAGGACTTCGGCGATATCAGCCATACCCATAGGGGCCCCTGGGTGGCCGGATTTGGCTTTCTGAACTGCGTCCATGCTCAGCGCACGAATAGCATTAGCAAGCTCTTTACGTGAGGACATTTTAACTCCAGATCGGACTGTTAAAGGCCATGCCCTTGACGACAGCGCGTTTTGGGCTACGCCGGAAAAAAGTGCCAACAATGTAACCCAAGCCGCAGGTCATGTACATGGAGCATTCTTTTGCGTGTTAAGAAATCTCTGGATCATGCTCGCATGTTGCGCAATCTACTCGCCCGCCCCTGTCGATATTCCTTATACTCACCTTCACACCGGCTTCGCTGACGGTGCACTTTTCGGATTTTTTTCAGTTTAACGAGTACGGAAGCAACCTAATGAAAATGCGTGCAATAGTGCTGGCCCTGGGTACAACGCTCCTGCTGAGCGGCTGTCAGAATATGGATTCTAACGGCCTGATGTCGTCAGGGGCAGAAGCCTTCCAGGCCTATTCCCTGAGCGACGAGCAGGTTAAAACGCTGAGCGATCAGGCCTGTAAAGAGATGGATGCCAAAGCCACTCTTGCCCCGGCTAACAGTACCTATACGCAGCGTCTGAATAAGATTGCTTCCGCCCTGGGCGACAACATCAACGGCCAGCCGGTGAACTATAAAGTTTACGTAGCGAAAGACGTGAACGCCTTTGCGATGGCCAACGGCTGTATCCGCGTATACAGCGGGCTGATGGACATGATGACCGACAACGAAGTCGAAGCGGTTATCGGCCACGAAATGGGCCACGTCGCCCTCGGCCACGTGAAGAAAGGCATGCAGGTCGCGCTGGGTACCAACGCCGTGCGCGCGGCGGCGGCCTCTGCGGGCGGCATCGTCGGCAGCCTGTCACAGTCTCAGTTGGGCGATGTCGGTGAAAAACTGGTCAACTCCCAGTTCTCCCAGCGCCAGGAGTCTGAAGCGGATGACTACTCCTACGATCTGTTGCGCAAACGCGGCATCAACCCGGCCGGTCTTGCCACCAGCTTTGAAAAACTGGCCAGGCTGGAGGAAGGACGTCAAAGCTCCATGTTTGACGATCACCCGGCCTCGGCTGAGCGCGCGCAGCATATTCGCGACCGTATGGCCGCAGACGGAATTAAATAATATTATCGGGAGGCGTAACGGCCTCCCTTTTATTTCGCATGAATTGCCAACTTAACCGCACGTATCGGTAACACCTCCACAGGCCCCGTCAAACCTGGATTTTCCTTTGAAATCTCTGGTCACATAATTATTGCAATCGTTAACCTTTCCGGTAATTATCAAACCCGCAGTCATTCAAATTAATATATCCAGACAGAGACGTTCCCTCCGTGAAAAAACAATTATCATTCGTTGCATTAAGCTTATTTGCCGCATTACCCGCCGCTGCAAGCCAGCAGGCTGACAGCCAGGGTTTTATTGACGACAGCCATTTAGACCTGTTTTTACGTAATGCGTATATCAGCCGCGATTACCATCAGGGCCAGCAGGATAAAGCCGAGTGGGGCCAGGGCATTATCGCTACCTTTGAATCCGGCTATACCGAAGGGCTGGTGGGCTTCGGCGTGGACGGCATCGCCCAGTATGGCGTGCGTCTTGACGGCGGCCGCGGCAAAAGCGGCGCGGGCGGTATCGACTTCTTCAAACAGGAAGGCGACGGCCGGGCGAAATCCGATCTGGCAAAATTTGGCGCGACGGCCAAAATGCGCATCTCGAATACCGTGCTGAGCTATGGGAATCAGCGTCCTGAGCTGCCTATCGTCAATGCCGACAACTCCCGTCTGCTGTTTGAAAGCTTCACCGGCACCCTGCTGACTTCCAAAGAGATCGAGGGTCTGGAAGTCAACGCCGGTTATTTCACCGACCAGCAGCGTAAAAGCGACGACCGCCACGACAGCGGCCTGAAAAGCTTCTCCTTCGGCGGAGCGAGCTACCGGTTCAACGACCAGTTCAGCGGCGCGCTGTACGCCTCTCATAACGAAGAGGTGATGAACAAACAGTATCTGGGCATGAACTTCAGGCAGCCGTTCAGCACCGGGCAGCAGCTGGTGCTTGATTTCAACGGCTACAACTCGCGCCTGGATCAGCGCTACGCTGACAGCCTCGACACCGGTCGCAGCAACACGATCTGGAGCCTGGCGGCGAGCTACATCTGGGATATTCATACCTTTAAGGTTGCGTACCAGCAGAGCAGCGGCAGCACCGGCTACAACTACGGCAGCTACCGCGACCAGGGCGGCGTGGGTGACGGCGGCAATACCATCTGGCTGGCGAACTCCTACTGGTCTGATTTTAACGGTGAAGACGAACGCTCATGGCAGGCGTCCTACGGTCTGGACTTTGGCGGGCTAGGCCTGCCGGGCCTGAGCTGGACCACCGCCTACGTGCGTGGCGACAACATCAAAACGTCTGAAACCAACAACGGCAAAGAGCGCGAGTGGTTTAACCAGATCCAGTACCAGGTGCAGGATGGCCCGGCGAAGGATCTGAAGCTTAAACTGCGCTACTCCGTGCTGCGCGTCTCCAGCAACGCCAGCGACTACAACGTGGGCGGGGATGAGATCCGCGCTTACGTGGAATATCCGTTTAACGTGTTCTGAGTTTGTCCCTCGCCCCTCCCC
>CAMKZP010000300.1 GCA_946477805.1 uncultured Enterobacter sp. | reverse complement strand
GAGCTTGCGGCGTGCGCGGGTCGCACGACGGATACGAGCAGATTTCTTATCCATAGTGTTACCTTACTTCTTCTTAGCCTCTTTGGTACGCACGACTTCGTCGGCGTAACGAACACCCTTGCCTTTATAAGGCTCAGGACGACGGTAGGCGCGCAGATCTGCTGCAACCTGACCGATCAGCTGTTTATCAGCGCCTTTCAGCACGATTTCAGTTTGAGTCGGACATTCTGCAGTGATACCGGCCGGCAGCGGATGCTCAACAGGGTGTGAGAAGCCCAGAGACAGGCCTACTGCATTCCCTTTGATCGCTGCACGATAACCTACACCAACCAGCTGAAGCTTTTTAGTGAAGCCTTCGGTAACACCAACAACCATTGAGTTCAGCAGGGCACGCGCGGTACCAGCCTGAGCCCATCCATCCACGAAACCATCACGTGGACCGAAGGTCAGAGCGTTATCTGCATGTTTAACTTCAACAGCATTGTTGAGGGTACGAGTCAGCTCGCCGTTTTTACCTTTGATCGTAATAACCTGACCGTCGATTTTTACATCAACGCCGGCAGGAATAACGACCGGTGCTTTAGCAACACGAGACATTCTTTCCTCCGATTAGGCTACGTAGCAGATAATTTCGCCACCAAGACCAGCCTGGCGCGCTGCACGATCAGTCATAACACCTTTAGAGGTAGAAACAACTGCGATACCAAGACCAGCCATAACTTTTGGCAGCTCATCTTTTTTCTTATAGATGCGCAGGCCTGGGCGGCTGACACGCTGAATGCTTTCTACAACAGCTTTACCCTGGAAATACTTGAGAGTAAGTTCCAGTTCCGGCTTGGTGTCGCCTTCAACTTTAAAATCTTCGATAAAACCTTCTTCCTTCAGCACGTTGGCAATTGCCACTTTCAGCTTGGCGGAAGGCATGGTGACCGCAACTTTGTTCGCGGCCTGACCGTTACGGATACGGGTCAGCATATCCGCGATCGGATCTTGCATGCTCATCTGTCTTTACTCCCGTGATTCAATTGGTAATTACCAGCTAGCCTTTTTCAAGCCTGGTACTTCACCGCGCATGGCGGCTTCACGCAGTTTGATACGGCTCAACCCAAACTTGCCCACATAACCATGTGGACGACCTGTTTGACGACAGCGGTTACGCTGACGAGACGGGCTGGAATCACGCGGCAGAGACTGCAGCTTGAGAACCGCATTCCAACGATCTTCGTCGGAAGCGTTCACATCAGAAATGATCGCTTTCAGTTCAGCGCGTTTAGCGAAGAATTTATCAGCTAAAGCTACGCGCTTTACTTCGCGTGCTTTCATTGATTGCTTAGCCATTCAGTAACCCTACCTTACTTGCGGAACGGGAAGTCAAAGGCAGCCAGCAGAGCACGGCCTTCTTCGTCAGATTTCGCAGTAGTGGTAATGGTAATATCCAAACCACGCACGCGGTCGACTTTATCGTAGTCGATTTCTGGGAAGATGATCTGCTCACGGACACCCATGCTGTAGTTACCACGACCGTCGAAAGACTTAGCGGACAAGCCACGGAAGTCACGGATACGTGGAACAGCAATAGTGATCAGGCGCTCAAAGAACTCCCACATGCGTTCGCCACGCAGAGTTACTTTACAGCCGATCGGATAGCCCTGACGGATTTTGAAGCCTGCAACTGATTTGCGTGCTTTGGTGATCAACGGCTTTTGACCGGAGATTGCTGTCAGGTCAGCTGCTGCGTTATCCAGCAGTTTCTTGTCAGCGATCGCTTCACCAACACCCATGTTCAGGGT
This sequence comes from uncultured Enterobacter sp., assembly GCA_946477805.1. Classification (GTDB taxonomy): domain Bacteria; phylum Pseudomonadota; class Gammaproteobacteria; order Enterobacterales; family Enterobacteriaceae; genus Enterobacter. The sequence goes on along the minus strand of CAMKZP010000300.1, from coordinate 3,273 downwards.
GATCTTCTCGACCCGAGGGACTTGCATGACAGAATTGTAGTTAAACTCAGTCATGAGTTTGTTAACTACTTCGTCTTTGTAGTAATCATGCAGTTTCGCCATCGTACTACTCCAAATTACTTGATAGTTTCGCTGTTAGACTTGAAGAAACGGACTTTTTTGCCGTCTTCGAATCTAAAGCCTACACGGTCAGCCTTGCCGGTAGCCGCATTGAAGATTGCAACGTTAGAAACCTGAATAGCAGCTTCTTTTTCAACGATGCCACCTGGTTGGTTCAGGGCCGGAACCGGCTTCTGATGTTTCTTAACCAGGTTGATACCTTCAACGACGAGTTTGCCGGAAGACAGAACATTTTTTACTTTACCGCGTTTACCTTTATCTTTACCGGTTAACACGATAACTTCGTCATCACGACGGATTTTCGCTGCCATGATTCGCTCCTTAGAGTACTTCTGGTGCCAGAGAGATAATTTTCATGAACTTTTCAGTACGAAGTTCACGAGTTACCGGCCCAAAGATACGCGTGCCGATAGGCTGCTCGCTGTTATTGTTTAAAATAACGCATGCATTACCATCGAAGCGAATGACAGAACCGTCAGGGCGACGAACACCCTTCCTGGTGCGCACCACTACCGCTTTCAGCACATCACCTTTTTTGACCTTACCACGTGGAATTGCTTCCTTGATGGTGATCTTGATGATGTCGCCTACGCCTGCGTAGCGACGGTGCGAGCCACCCAGAACCTTGATACACATTACGCGACGTGCACCGGAGTTGTCGGCGACGTTCAGCATAGTCTGTTCTTGGATCATTTCAGTGCTCCGCTAATGTCAACTACTACCTGAGACTCTAAAATCAGAGCCGTTAAAAAGCCCCATATCGAGGGCGCGGCATTATAACACCGCTTCTGCAATATGGGTAGAAAAAATAAACGGCTCATCGCTGAGCCGTTTATTCGTATTGAGAACGCGTACTCTATTACAGAACCGCTTTCTCTACAACGCGAACCAGCGTCCAGGACTTAGTCTTGGACAGTGGACGGCATTCACGGATTTCAACCTTGTCGCCGATACCACATTCGTTGTTCTCGTCATGTACGTGCAGTTTGGTCGTACGCTTGATGAATTTACCGTAGATCGGGTGTTTCACAATACGTTCGATAGCTACAACAATGGATTTCTCCATTTTGTCGCTAACAACACGACCTTGCAGAGTACGGATTTTATCGGTCATTACGCACCCGCCTTCTGAGTCAGTAAAGTCTTAACGCGTGCAACATTGCGACGCACTTGCTTCAGCAGGTGAGTCTGTTGCAGCTGGCCACTTGCAGCCTGCATACGCAGGTTGAACTGCTCACGCAGCAGGTTCAGCAGCTCAGCGTTCAGCTCTTCAACGCTTTTTTCACGCAGCTCTTGTGCTTTCATTACATCACCGTCTTAGTTACAAAGGTGGTTTTGATAGGCAGTTTCGCTGCTGCCAGGCCGAAGGCTTCACGGGCCAGCTCTTCCGGAACACCGTCCATTTCATAAAGGACTTTGCCCGGTTGGATCAAGGCAACCCAGTACTCCACGTTACCTTTACCTTTACCCATACGAACTTCCAGTGGCTTCTCGGTGATCGGTTTGTCCGGGAATACACGGATCCAGATCTTACCTTGACGCTTAACTGCACGGGTCATTGCACGACGTGCTGCTTCGATCTGACGTGCAGTCAGACGACCACGGCCAACAGCTTTCAGACCGAAAGTGCCGAAGCTAACATCCGTACCCTGCGCCAGACCACGGTTGCGGCCTTTGTGCACTTTACGGAATTTTGTACGCTTTGGTTGTAACATCAGCGACGCTCCTTATTTACGGCCTTTACGCTGCTGCTTTTTAGGTTGAGCAGCCGGTTTTTCCGGTTGTTCAACAGCAGCCATACCACCCAGGATCTCACCTTTGAAGATCCATACCTTAACGCCGATTACACCGTAAGTGGTGTGCGCTTCAGAGGTGTTGTAGTCAATGTCAGCACGCAGAGTGTGCAGAGGTACGCGACCTTCGCGGTACCATTCGGTACGTGCGATTTCCGCGCCGCCCAGACGGCCGCTAACTTCAACTTTGATACCTTTAGCGCCCAGACGCATTGCGTTCTGTACAGCACGCTTCATAGCACGACGGAACATAACGCGACGTTCCAGCTGTGAAGTGATGCTGTCAGCAACCAATTTAGCGTCCAGTTCAGGCTTACGAACTTCAGCGATATTGATCTGTGCAGGAACGCCAGCGATATCCGCTACGACCTTGCGCAGTTTTTCTACGTCTTCGCCTTTCTTACCGATAACGATGCCAGGACGAGCAGTGTGAATAGTCACACGGATGCTCTTAGCTGGACGCTCGATAACGATACGAGATACAGACGCTTTAGCCAGTTCCTTAGTCAGGTACTGACGTACTTTAAAATCGCTGTCCAGGTTGTCAGCGAATTCTTTGGTGTTCGCAAACCAGGTTGAGTTCCATGGTTTTACAATACCCAGGCGAATACCATTAGGATGTACTTTCTGACCCATTGCTAGTCTCCAGAGTCTCAGCGATCGGACACAACCACAGTAATGTGGCTGGTGCGCTTCAGGATGCGATCTGCACGACCTTTCGCACGCGGCATAATGCGCTTCATGCTTGGGCCTTCATCTACGAAAATTTTCGCAACTTTCAGATCGTCGATGTCAGCGCCATCGTTGTGTTCAGCGTTAGCAATGGCAGATTCCAGTACTTTCTTGACCAATACCGCAGCTTTCTTGTTGGTATAGGTCAGGATGTCCAGGGCCTGCGACACTTTCTTACCGCGAATCAGGTCAGCCACAAGGCGAACCTTCTGAGCAGAAGAACGAGCATGGCGATGTTGAGCTAAAGTTTCCATCTCTTCCTCCTACCTTATTTCTTCTTCGCTTTTTTATCAGCAGCGTGGCCGCGATAAGTACGAGTCGGTGCGAATTCACCCAGTTTGTGACCAACCATTTCGTCGGTAACAAAGACTGGAACGTGCTGACGACCATTATGGACAGCGATGGTCAAACCGATCATGTTAGGAAAGATCGTTGAACGACGGGACCAAGTGCGCAGGGGCTTCTTGTCTCCGCTTTCCACCGCTTTCTCTACCTTCTTCAGCAAGTGCAGGTCAATAAAAGGACCTTTCTTGAGAGAACGTGGCATGGCTTATCCTCTAAAATTATTTGCTACGGCGACGTACCTGTCTCTTATACACATCTCCGAGCCCACGAGACAGGCAGAAAT
>CAMKZP010000299.1 GCA_946477805.1 uncultured Enterobacter sp. | reverse complement strand
TCTACACTCGACTAGTCGTCGGCAGCGTCAGATGTGTATAAGAGACAGCCGATAGGCAGAGCCAAGCCGCAGAGAAAAAATCCGGTGCTATACTTAGTCCCGTAATTACCTGGGACACAAACATCAAGAGGATATGAGATTATGAGTACCGCTAAACTGGTGAAAACGAAAGCGTCTAATCTGCTTTATACCCGTAACGATGTATCGGATAGCGATAAGAAAGCGACTATTGAGTTGCTGAATCGCCAGGTGGTCCAGTTCATCGATCTGTCGCTGATCACCAAACAGGCCCACTGGAATATGCGCGGTGCAAACTTTATTGCCGTTCATGAAATGCTGGATGGCTTCCGCACGGCGCTGGTTACCCACCTTGATACCATGGCAGAACGTGCCGTACAGCTGGGCGGCGTAGCGCTGGGCACCACGCAGGTGATTAACAGCAAAACGCCACTGAAAAGCTACCCGCTGGATATCCATACCGTTCAGGATCACCTGAAAGAGCTGGCTGACCGTTACGCCATTGTCGCGAACGACGTTCGTAAAGCGATTGGTGAAGCGAAAGACGAAGACACCGCGGACATCCTGACCGCCGCCTCTCGCGACCTGGACCAGTTCCTGTGGTTCATCGAGTCCAACATCGAATAATCGCCGGGAATTTTCCCAAAAACCCTCGCCTCGTGCGGGGGTTTTGCACATTTATGGTGCACACTTTTTGCCGATACACCTGCAAACGTGAACGAAATGTAATAATCACCTCACACAACCGTTAATGGGCGATTGTTTTTTCGTCATAATCTGCGCTATAAATCACCCTGTCAGCGGATCGACAGGGTGCGCACCAAAACGGTGCTCCATTCTGGTGCAAAAAGCCGGCTTTGCCACGTTTATTGTGCAACGCATGACATCATCCCCTATGCAAAACAACAGCTTGTAAAGTTGGCACGATTTTTTCATTGTGCCAACCGTTCTCGCAGGGGATCGCCCCGTGGATATAAAAGGAAATGCTATGAAGTCTGTATTAAAAGTTTCACTGGCTGCACTTACCCTGGCTTTTGCGGTGTCTTCCCATGCCGCCGACAAACTGGTTGTGGCGACTGACACGGCGTTCGTTCCGTTTGAATTCAAACAGGGTGATAAGTACGTTGGTTTTGACGTGGATCTGTGGGCTGCGGTCGCAAAAGAACTCAAACTGGATTACACCCTGAAGCCTATGGACTTCAGCGGCATTATCCCTGCACTGCAGACCAAAAACGTGGACCTGGCGCTGGCGGGTATCACCATTACCGACGAGCGTAAAAAAGCGATCGACTTCTCTGACGGCTACTATAAAAGCGGCCTGCTGGTGATGGTGAAAGCCGATAACAACGACGTGAAAAGCGTGAAAGATCTCGACGGTAAAGTGGTCGCGGTGAAAAGCGGTACCGGTTCGGTAGATTACGCGAAAGCGAATATCAAAACCAAAGACCTGCGTCAGTTCCCTAACATCGATAACGCGTACATGGAGCTGGGCACCAACCGTGCCGACGCCGTTCTGCACGATACCCCTAACATCCTGTACTTCATCAAAACGGCGGGTAACGGCAAGTTTAAAGCCGTGGGTGACTCCCTGGAAGCACAGCAGTACGGTATTGCGTTCCCGAAAGGCAGCGACGACCTGCGTAACAAAGTTAACGGCGCGCTGAAAACCCTGAAAGAGAACGGTACATACAACGAAATCTATAAAAAATGGTTCGGTACCGAGCCTAAATAATCCAGCCTGATTTATCAGGTACTGTAATGCCCGGTGGCGCTTGCGCTCACCGGGCCTACAATTTTAGCCACCCCGCTGGCTAATTCTATTTTCACCACGGTATACAGGAATACATCATGCAGTTTGACTGGAGCGCCATCTGGCCTGCCATTCCTCTCTTGCTTGAAGGCGCCAAAATGACCTTATGGATTTCGGTCCTGGGTCTGGTTGGCGGGTTGATTATCGGCCTGGTCGCCGGTTTCGCTCGCACCTACGGTGGCTGGATTGCAAACCACATCGCGCTGGTTTTCATCGAAGTGATCCGCGGCACCCCGATTGTCGTGCAGGTCATGTTCATCTACTTCGCCCTGCCAATGGCCTTCAACGACCTGCGCATTGACCCGTTCAGCGCCGCCGTCGTCACCATTATGATCAACTCCGGTGCTTATATTGCGGAAATTACCCGCGGTGCGGTGCTGTCGATTCATAAAGGGTTCAGCGAAGCGGGCCTGGCGTTAGGGCTTTCACGTCGCGAAACCATCCGCCACGTTATCCTGCCACTGGCGCTGCGCCGCATGCTTCCGCCGCTGGGTAACCAGTGGATCATTAGCATCAAAGACACGTCGCTGTTCATCGTTATCGGCGTGGCTGAACTGACCCGTCAGGGCCAGGAGATTATTGCCGGCAACTTCCGCGCGCTGGAAATCTGGAGTGCGGTAGCGGTTGTTTACCTGATCATCACGCTGGTTCTGAGCTTTGTTCTGCGTCGTCTTGAAAGAAGGATGAAAATCCTGTGATTGAATTTAAAAACGTTTCCAAGCACTTTGGGCCTACCCAGGTGCTACACAATATCGATTTAAACATTAAGCAGGGTGAAGTGGTGGTTATTATCGGACCTTCCGGTTCCGGTAAATCGACCCTGCTGCGCTGCATCAACAAGCTGGAAGAGATCACCAGCGGCGATCTGATTGTGGATGGCCTGAAGGTCAACGACCCGAAGGTGGACGAACGTCTGATCCGTCAGGAAGCCGGCATGGTGTTCCAGCAGTTCTACCTGTTCCCGCACCTGACGGCGCTGGAGAACGTGATGTTTGGCCCCCTGCGCGTGCGCGGAGCCAGCAAAGCGGCAGCGGAAGCGCTGGCAAAAGATCTGCTGGCGAAGGTTGGCCTTGCGGAGCGCGCGCACCACTACCCTTCTGAGCTCTCCGGTGGTCAACAGCAGCGCGTAGCGATTGCCCGCGCGCTGGCGGTGAAGCCGAAGATGATGCTGTTTGATGAACCCACGTCTGCGCTTGACCCGGAGCTGCGCCACGAAGTGCTCAAGGTGATGCAGGATTTGGCAGAAGAAGGGATGACGATGGTCATCGTCACCCACGAAATCGGCTTCGCTGAGAAAGTGGCGTCCCGACTGATCTTCATCGATAAGGGCCGGATCGCCGAAGACGGCGATCCGCAGGCGCTGATCGCCAACCCGCCGAGCCAGCGTCTGCAGGAGTTCCTGCAGCACGTCTCCTGACAGACCGCGTTACGCGAAGCCGGGCATGCCCGGCTTTTTTACGCCAGATTGTTCCCAAAAATCCCCCTTCGCTCCTCGCCCTCTATACTTATCATTTTGTTGAACATTTTACCGGAGGACGCCGTGCCGTGGATCCTGCTGCTGTTGCTCAGCCTGTTTAGTGCCCCCTCGCTCGCCGTTGCGATACCCGGCGTCACAACCGGAACCACCGCGACGCAGGAGAGTACGCCGCCGCCGGAACCCGACGTCGAACAGAAAAAAGCGGCCTACAGCGCCCTTGCCGACGTGCTTGAAAACGACGCCTCCCGCCAGGAGCTGATTGGCCAGCTGCGCAAAGTTGCCGCAACGCCGCCCGAGGAGCAGGTTCCCACCATTACGCCTCCTGAGGTCGAAGAGCAAAAAACGGTGCTGGAGAACGTCACCGACGTCAGCCGCCATTACGGTGAAGCCCTTTCGTCTCGTTTTGCCCAGCTCTACCGCAACCTGATAGGTTCGCCGCACAAGCCGTTTAATCCGCAAACCTTTTCCACCGCCGCCACGCAGTTTTTAATGCTGGCGGGGGCGGTATTTATTTTTTACTGGCTGGCGCGCCTCTGCGCCTGGCCGCTGTACCGCAAAATGGGGCAATGGGGGCGCAGGAAGAACCAGCAGAAGAGCAGCTGGCTCCACCGCCCCGCGACCATCGCCGCGGCCTTTATTATTGATTTACTGCTGCTGGCGCTCACGCTGGCGGTCGGCCAGGTGTTGGCTGACCGCCTTAACGCGGGCAACAAAACCATCGCTTTCCAGCAGGCGCTGTTTCTGAACGCCTTTGCCCTGATCGAATTCTTTAAGGCGCTGCTGCGGTTGATCTTTTGCCCGCGCGTGCCGGAGCTTCGCCCCTTTAGCATCAAGGACGACAGCGCTAAATACTGGGCGCTGCGCCTGAGCGTGCTCAGCGGATTGATTGGCTACGGGCTGCTGGTTGCCGTGCCGATTATCTCCAACCAGGTCAACGTGCAGTTTGGCGCGCTGGCAAACGTGCTGATCATGCTCTGCATTACCGTCTGGGCGCTGTATCTGATTTTTCACAATAAAAAGGCGATCACCGAGAGCCTGCTGCACCTGGCCGACCGCTCGCTGTCCTTCTTCAGCCTGTTTATCCGCGCCTTCGCGCTGGTGTGGCACTGGCTGGCAAGCGCGTACTTTATCGTGCTGTGCTTCTTCTCGTTGTTCGATCCGGGCAACAGCCTGAAGTTTATGATGGGGGCGACGTTCAAGAGCCTGGCGATTATCGGCATCGCGGCGTTTGTCTCCGGCCTGCTGTCGCGCTGGATCTCAAAAACCGTCACCCTGTCGCCGCAGGTGCAGCGTAGCTACCCGGAGCTGCAGAAGCGGGTTAACGGCTGGATGTCCGTCTCGCTGAAGGTGGCGCGCATTTTAACGGTCTGCGTGGCGATAATGTTGCTGCTTAACGCCTGGGGACTGTTTGATTTCTGGAACTGGCTGCACAACGGCGCGGGTGAAAAGACCGTGGATATCCTGATCCGCATTGCGCTGATCCTGTTCTTCTCTGCCGTTGGCTGGACGCTGCTGGCAAGCCTTATTGAGAATCGCCTGGTTTCTGACATTCACGGCAGGCCGCTGCCGAGCGCCCGCGCGAGAACGCTGTTAACCCTCTTCCGCAACGCGCTGGCGGTAATTATCAGCACCATCACCATCATGATTGTGCTCTCGGAAATCGGCGTGAACATCGCCCCGCTGCTGGCGGGTGCGGGTGCGCTGGGGCTGGCGATTTCCTTCGGCTCGCAAACGCTGGTGAAGGATATTATTACCGGTATCTTTATTC
>CAMKZP010000298.1 GCA_946477805.1 uncultured Enterobacter sp. | reverse complement strand
GGAAAATAGCTTTATAGCCAGAGCTGAAATATCATGCACAGTAATACCCAAACCATTAATCCTATCCTCCTTAGCGTTAAATTTAGGCAATGCCGAACTTAATAAGTTATACTTAATTTCATGTAAGAGTGCTGGCAAGTTTTGAGAATTGGGGTTTGAAAAAAATTTTTCGATTAAACTTTCAATTAATAACCTAGGATTATCAAGCGTGTAGCTATTTAACCTGTCATGAAAAGCCAAATCCAATCTTGAGCTATAAAACCCACATCCGTTCCCATATCTAAAATGTTCAATCATCTCCCCAATGAGAATTTTATATTTACCATAAAAGGAAAACATCGTTGCCAGCTCTTTCATCTCGGTAAAAAGGATATTTACACACTCCTGGTGCGATATTTTTCTACCTGATTGAGGAAAGCTAAATTCATTATCTACTGGGGTATTCAGAGGAAAATCATATAGAACGAGTCGATAGGGATCGACTTTAGCAGAAATATCCCTAAGCCCAAGCGCCAACAGCTCTTCCTCACCCATGTCGCCACACTGCATATCATCGGCACTGTAATCATCGAAGCGAGCCACGGTTTCGAAGAGGGTGAAAGGGAGAAATATCGATGAATTTAATGAATTGACCACTAGTCATAATCCTTGTTTATATTCAATGAGTTATATAAGAAACTGGACAAGACTAGAACAAAAACCCTGCACTTAACACGTCTTATCTCACATTCTTGATTGCCTCTGGCAGGGATGAGTTCTTTGAATCCCATCACAATCACCGCATTCCCCTTTTCCCTTTTACTTCCCGCTGGCTACATTAGTAACTCATCCGACCACATAACAATAAATTAACACTGGAAGAGATTATGAGCCGCTACCCGTCGTTATTCGCCCCTCTCGATCTGGGGTTTACCACCCTCAAAAACCGCGTGCTGATGGGCTCAATGCACACCGGCCTGGAGGAGCATCCGGACGGGGCCGAGCGTCTGGCGGCCTTCTACGCCGAGCGCGCGCGCCACGGCGTGGCGCTGATTGTCACCGGCGGCGTAGCCCCCGCCGCTTCTGGCGTGACGATGGAAGGCGGCGCGGTGCTGAACGACGCATCGCAGCTGCCGCACCACCGCATTGTGACCGACGCCGTACATAAAGAAGGCGGTAAAATTGCCCTGCAAATTCTGCACACCGGGCGCTACAGCTATCAGCCGGGCCTGGTTGCGCCGTCATCCATTCAGGCACCGATAAACCGCTTCAAACCACACGCCCTCAGCCACGATGAAATCCTGGCGCTGATAGAGGACTTTGCCCGCTGCGCGGCGCTGGCGCGCGAGGCCGGGTACGATGGCGTAGAGGTCATGGGGTCTGAAGGCTACCTGATTAACGAATTCCTCGCCGCCCGCACCAACCAGCGCGAGGACGAATGGGGCGGCGACTATGCGCGCCGGATGCGCTTCGCCGTGGAGGTGGTGCGCGCCGTGCGCGAACGTGCGGGGGCTGACTTTATTATCGTCTTCCGCCTGTCGATGCTCGATCTGGTTGAGGGCGGCGGCACGTTCGACGAAACCGTGCGGCTGGCGCAGGCGGTTGAAGCCGCGGGCGCCACGATAATCAACACCGGCATCGGCTGGCACGAGGCGCGCATCCCGACCATCGCCACGCCGGTGCCGCGCGCGGCGTTCAGCTGGGTGACGCGCAAGCTGAAGGGCAAGGTCTCTGTTCCGCTGGTCACCACCAACCGCATTAACGATCCGCAGGTGGCGGACGATGTGATTTCACGCGGCGACGCCGATATGGTGTCGATGGCGCGGCCGTTCCTTGCGGATGCGGAGCTGCTCTCCAAGGCGCAAAGCGGTCGCGCGGATGAGATCAACACCTGTATCGGCTGTAACCAGGCGTGCCTGGATCAGATCTTCGTCGGCAAGGTCACCTCCTGTCTGGTTAACCCGCGCGCCTGCCACGAAACCAAAATGCCGGTGGCACCGGCGGGTAATAAAAAACGCCTGGCGGTGGTGGGCGCAGGCCCGGCGGGGCTGGCGTTTGCGGTGAATGCCGCCTCCCGCGGGCACAGCGTGACGATGTTCGATGCGCTGGCGGAGATCGGAGGGCAGTTTAATATCGCCAAACAGATCCCCGGCAAAGAGGAGTTCTATGAAACCCTGCGCTATTACCGGCGCATGATCGACCTGACGGGCGTCGAGCTGCGGCTCAGCCAGTTTGTGAACGCAACCGATCTGCTGGCGTTCGACGAGGTGATCCTGGCAAGCGGGATCGCCCCGCGCACGCCCGCGATCGAGGGCGTCGATCATCCGAAGGTGCTGAGCTATCTGGACGTGCTGCGTGACAAAGTGCCGGTTGGTGAGAAAGTGGCGATTATCGGCTGCGGGGGGATCGGTTTTGACACCGCCATGTATTTAAGCCAGCCGGGCGAGGCCACCAGCCAGAACATCGCCGAGTTTTGCGTGGAATGGGGGATTGATACCAGCCTGAGCCAGCCCGGCGGATTACGCCCGGAAGGGCCGCAGCTGCCGAAAAGCCCGCGCCAGATTGTGATGCTGCAGCGTAAAGCCAGCAAACCGGGCGAAGGGCTGGGCAAAACCACGGGCTGGATCCACCGCGCCACCCTGCTCTCGCGCGGGGTGAAGATGATCCCGGCGGTGAGCTACCAGAAGATCGACGACGATGGCCTGCACGTGCTGATCGGCGGCGAGCCGCAGCTGCTGCGCGTGGATCACGTCATTTTATGTGCCGGGCAGGAGCCGAAGCGGGATCTGGCGGATCCGCTGCGCGAAGCCGGTAAAACGGTGCATTTGATTGGCGGGTGCGATGTGGCGATGGAGCTGGACGCGCGGCGCGCGATTGCGCAGGGGACGAAATTAGCGTTAGCGATTTAATTTTCCCCTCACCCCGGCCCTCTTTCAAAGGGTTGAGGGCGTATTCGTCCCCTCTCCCCTTTGGGGAGAGGGTTAGGGTGAGGGGTCACGGTGAAACCACTCTTACCGACGACGCCCCAGCTTCACTGCTTTCAGCACCACGAATTTGTTGTTCGTCGCAATCGTGGCGCAGTTGCCAAAAATCTTCTTCAGCTTGTGGAAATAGTCCAGGTGGCGGTTCGCCACGATGTACAGCTCGCCGTTGATTTTCAGGCAGCGGCGTGCGTGGTGGAACATCTCCCAGGCGACGTTATCCGTCAGAGCGTGCTTCTGGTGGAACGGCGGGTTGCAGAACACCGCGTTGAAGCGGAAAGGCTCCACGCCGGACAGCGCGTTGTTGATCATAAACTCGCAGCGGTCCAGCGCTTCCGGCATGTTGGTTTCCACGTTCAGGCGGCTGGATGCCACCGCCATTGGCGATTCATCGCTGAACACCACGCTGGCCTCCGGGTTTTTCGCCAGCAGCGTCAGGCCAATCACGCCGTTACCGCAGCCCAGATCGACGATTTCGCCTTCCAGGTTTTCCGGCAGATGCTCGATAAAGAAGCGCGCGCCGATGTCCAGCCCGGTGCGGGAGAAGACGTTCGCATGGTTGTGGATGGTCCAGTCGGTTCCTTCCAGCTTCCAGCTCAGCGTCTCTGGCGCGTCGGCCAGCGCCGGTGCGCTGAAGGTACAGTTGATCAGGCGCGCTTTTTTCCAGGCCAGCGTCGTGGTGGTCGGGCCGAGCACTTTCTCGAACAGCTCCAGCGTCGACGTATGAATATCGCGCGCTTTGGCTCCGGCAATAATACGCGTCTCTGGCGTGACGACTTTACGCAGCGCGCGCAGCTGTTGCTCCAGCAGCGCCATGGTTTTTGGCACTTTGATCAGCACCACGCCAGGCGCCTGCGGGTAATCCGCCGTGCTGTCGAGGAACTTCACGCTGGACTCTTCGATGTCGTTGTGACGCAGGTTTTCACGCGTCGCCAGCTCGCTTAAGTAGGAGTCGCCGATGCTGTAAGGCGTGTGTTTCGCGAGGGCACAGCCCAGGGCGCCAAACGCGTCATTCAGGATCAACACCGGGCCGCTGATTTCAGTCTCATCCAGCTGCTGCAGCAGATATTCATCCGCCGCTTCCCACGCCATCAGCGGGTTAACGTCGTCCGTTTCCGGGAAACGTTTAAGGTTGAGTGAACGGAAACCGTTGTCTAAGTGGCTCATCGGCCCTCCTGAATGGTAAAATTTGGCGTATCCCTGAAAAGGGTGCGTGAGTATACCCGTTTTCGCATTAATTTGGGCTTTTGATGAACCAACTAACTTATCTTCAGGGCTACCCCGAGCATTTACTTTCTCAGGTTCGCAGCCTGATTGCCGAGCAAAAGCTCGGCGCGGTGCTGGAAAAACGCTATCCCGGCACCCACGATATCGCGACCGATAAGGCCCTCTGGCAGTATACGCAGGATCTCAAAAGCCGGTATCTGAAGAGCGCGCCGCCGATCAACAAGGTGATGTACGACAACAAGATCCACGTGCTGAAAAACGCGCTCGGCCTGCACACCGCCATCTCCCGCGTGCAGGGCGGCAAGCTGAAGGCGAAAGCGGAAATCCGCGTCGCAACCGTGTTCCGCAACGCGCCGGAAGCCTTTCTGCGGATGATCGTGGTGCATGAACTGGCGCATCTGAAGGAGAAAGAGCACGACAAAGCCTTTTATTCTTTGTGCTGCCACATGGAGCCACAGTACCACCAGCTGGAGTTTGACACCCGTTTGTGGCTTACGCATTTATCGTTAAAGAGTAATGCGCAGTAGCGCACTGGTTTTGCAATAATCCCGTGCTACAGTGGCTAAAGGTTCCCAGCTACGGAGTACGTAAACGTTTATGATACGTTTCGCAGTCATTGGTACGAACTGGATCACGCGCCAGTTCGTCGACGCCGCCCACGAAACCGGCAAATATAAGCTCACCGCAGTCTATTCCCGCAGCCTCGAGCAGGCGCAGAGCTTCGCGAACGACTACCTGGTTGAACATCTGTTCACCTCGCTCGACGAGATGGCGCAAAGCGACGCCATTGACGCGGTCTATATCGCCAGCCCGAACGCCCTGCACTTCCCGCAGACAAAGCTGTTCCTCAGCCATAAAAAACATGTGATTTGCGAGAAACCGCTGGCCTCGAATATTC